>NZ_JBTOLZ010000003.1:0-264544 GCF_054552075.1 Roseivivax sp. | reverse complement strand
CTTGGCCCCTATGCCGGCCTGGTGCTCCTTCAGGATGCCAATGATCTGCTCTTCGCTGAAACGGCTTTTCCGCATCGTCTGTCTCCTCGTTTGGAGAACAGGCTAACTTCAAACCGCGGATTTTTCAGGGGAGCAGGTCATGTCGAACCCGCCCCGCCTTGCTGGCGGCGTAGAGCTCCTTCCCGGCCGCCGGAAACACCTCTGCGAGCGCCTGCCGCATATGTTGGATCGTCTGCTTGCGCGTCTGCGACGGCAGTTGTGCGGCAACTGCCTCGAGTTCTCCGGGGCTGGGCGCGAGCGGGTCCGTCGCCAGCGACACCCACTGACCCAACGCTCCGCCCAGCCTTTTGCGCTGAGCGGTGGAGAGCTCGAGCGCCTCGAAGCGCTCCCGGATCGACGGCGGCCATGTTGCCGCCGGTTTTGCAATGCGGGTTCTGGGCATCTCTTATTGTCCCTTTATCTCGAAATGTACCTTCGCGAGGACGGCGCGTTGGCTGCGTTCGAGAAGATGCAGATATTGCCGCTGGGCGATCAGCGAGCTGACTTCCGCGTAGTAGCTCTGGGTGGTCTCGATGCTCTTGTGCCCGAGAAGCCGTCTGACAAGGTCCATCGCGCTCGGGTCCTGATCGAGGGTGATCTTACCCGCGATATGGCGCATTACATGCAGGTTGACCTCGAGGCCGCAGTGCTTCTTGAGTTGCTTCTTGAAGGTGCCATTGGCCTTCTCTTTCGTGATATGCCCCATGTCCTGCGCAAAGCGTTTGCCGCCATGACCAGGAAACAGGTGAGGATTCTGGTCACTCGAGCCGGCATTCGCCCGTGCCGGGGGCAGGAAATCGCGAATGTAGGCCTTGATCATCCAGACCGTTTCCCGGTCGATCTGGACATGGATCGTTTCTATCGTCTTTGTCTCGATCGCGGGAATGCGGAGCGTTCCTGCGCCCTCCGATGTGGGCAGCAAGAGATGCGGGTCATCTCCGGTCCAGCGCAGACCCACCAGCGAGCTGCGCCTAAGCGGTCCGACATATTGGGCAATCCGGATGAAGATCACATTCCTGGCCTGAGCGATGTGTTTTCGGGCGGGGGTCTTCTTGTGTCCGACACCGCGCCGCGAGAGATGCCAGAGGGTAGCAGGGGCTTCGAAATACCGCCGAAGGCAAGCCTCTTCCGAAAACGCCTGCAGGCGCTCTGCGTGGCGTTTGCCGATCCGGCGCTCCGCAAAAATCCGGACCTTCTTTCCTTCCGAGTTGAGCTTCATCCCAAAGACCGCGGGATCGATGTCGCGCTTGAATTCCTCAAGATCCTGCATGTCATCGGCAGACAGGCCGGTTGCTCGCGCTACCGAGCAGAGCGTCTCAACCAACCCGTGCTCGTAGCGACCCTTTTCCTTCGAGTTGTAGGTCTTGCCTTGCGACTCCACCCGGACCCGGCGGGCCCGCCGGGCGCCGACAACCATCGCCTGGGCGACCGGGAGCGCGAAAAGATCCGACAATGCGCCCGGTTTTTCCACGACCCGCTCGCTGGTCTGCGCCGCATGCCAGGCGCGTTTGACAGCGTCGCGCCAGTTCTTCCGTGACCCTTCCTAGAGAACGATGCTGCCGTCCTCGATGTCTTGACGCGCCGGGCCAACACCGAACTCGAGGTATTCGTCGTTCGGATCGTCGACCACGAGCGCGCTCCAATCGGAGAGGGAGCGCGCGGAAACCGCCCTGTCGAGAATGGCATCAAGCGGCCCGCGAATCTCCTCTGGCACGTCCGACCAGCGCAGGCTTTCTTGACGGTGAGATGTGGTGGACACCGAGGGCAGTGGTGTCAATCGTTGCCCGTCGGTGGTGGCCGCGTTCCAGACGCGGATGAAGCGCCTGAGCTTTTCAGTATGTGTCGCAGAGCGGGTTGCACGATCATTCTCGAAGAACGCCAGACAGAAGCCCTCCGGCAGTGCCATGGGAGCCAGACCGAGCTTCGCGCCCGTAAGCGCGAAGCGCTTGGCGACGGCAGCGACGCTCTTTTCGTGGTCTGCCAGATCGGCTTGCACTGCGCGGAGCGCGCGCGCCCAAGGCCGCAGCAAGGCATCGACCTCGGCCTTCCGGACCTCCCGCTGGAAAGGATCAACGAGTTTCACGGCACGGAGGATCAGAGAGCGTTTGTTCTCGACGCTCTTCTGGCTGTCTACACCAAAATCTTCCGGAGTGGCGTTGGCCAGCATGCGACCGATCTGCGCGACCGTGGCGTGCATGTCCTCCGGCACCGCGGAGTGGCACCGAGCCAAGGAGTCGATCGCGACGGTGGCGCGGCGAGCGTCCTCCTGGTTCATGACAAGGCTGGCCGCCAGCTGAGCGTCGCGCAGAGTTGGGATCTTGTCCCGCAGAGTGAGGGCCAGCCAGCGCGTCGGTTCATCATTCCAGATGCGCAGGGCCCGCCGCGCATCTGATAGGATCTGGCTCGCTCTCGTTCCAAGGGCATGTCTTAGATCTGGGCCGACATCCTCGAGAGCGGCACGCAGACGGTCTACCGACAGATTGTTGTTGTAGCCGAGGACCGCGGTCATATCGCGCAAGGAGGTGACGGTTGCCTTACGGGTCGCGACCGGCAGGTTCGACAGGCACAGCGCACGCTCCAGATCGGCGGTGTTGCCTTCGGCAATGAAGTTCGTGTGTTTCATAAGGGTGTTCTCTTTCGGTTTGATCTGCCGCTTGTTGGACGCGGTCTCACCCAGAAGACCGGGTCCAGCAGGCGGCATTTGAAGTCAGGGGGAGCCATTGGAGGGCGTGTCGGGACATCCTCGGACGCCGGGGGACAGGCACGGACATCGGGGCGGAAGGGAGGGTCTGCATTCCCACGCCATGCAAACCCCTCCCTCTCCCCGATCATGCCTAACAAGCTGAATTGGCTATCTTTTCTTCGGCCTTCGGATTCTCCCGCCGAGCCTCGAGCTGGATGCAGTAGGTGCGCCAGTTGTCGAGCATCTCGCTCTCGATGCCCTTGAACCGCCAGACATCGAGAGCGGTCAGCGTCCATCGTCCGGTGGACCGGGACCCTTTGAGCTTGCCCGCCTCGAGGTAGCGACGCACCTGCCGCTCCGAACGGTTCAGCTCATCGGCCGCCTCGGATATCGAAAGCGGGGCGTCGGGCGGCTGTAGTTCCATGCTGATCTCCAATCCTGAGGTCTCGAAGAACACATGGTTCCCATCCAGAGATGGCGGAAATCGGCATTCAGGAGAAAGGCCGAGCGTGACGCGCGCTCAACCCGAAGGAGAGCCCTCCACCAGCGAATGCGCGAATTGTGCCAGGTCAGACGCCACCATGCCTGAAATCCGTCGGCGACGGTTGGCGGCAGCCGACCGTCTTTTCTGGGGATTCCAGATTCCTTGATTCAGGGGCGGGATTCGGCTCGTGTTTTCATAGGGTTCTGGGGCATCGGTCGCAGGAACAGGACCGTTGGGCCGCAGGAACAGGACCCTGAGGTTGCAGGAACAGGACCCGGGGGTCGCAGGAACAAGACCCGAGGTCGCAGGAACAGGACCCGGGAGTCACACCATGCCTATACCCCGGAAATGGCGGCATAGGCGCTGGTCTTGATTGGCTCGGACCGCCGCAATCAATCGCTCGCACCAATCAACCAGATATTTTTCTCTTTTTTGAGGATCTCGGGCGCACCCACCTCGACAATACGACTGATATCCGCGGCATCGTTCAGACCGCTCAGCCACGGCACGTCTCGAAAACAGGACGTACCAGCTGACCTGATCACCCGACTTGTTTTGCCTCCCCTGGCCGCAAAGACCGCACCGACAAAGCCCTTGCGCAGGATCGCAGCAACAGGGTCAGCCCCGCCATTCGGCCGCCGTAAGGGCTTATGCGATGGCGGGAGCCTCCAGTGGGCGGCGCCCCGTCCCTGCCCTTGCGCTCGGCGCGGCGCGCCCGCCCTCGAGACGGGAACCATCCAGCGCTGGATCTGTGTTTGACAGGAAAGACCGACCGATCGGAGGTGCGCCATGCCGCTCGACCAGACCGCAAAGACCGCCATCCTCTACAGGATGGTCATGCCCGGCCATCTCTGCCCCTTCGGCCTCAAAACCAAGGCGCTGCTCGAACGCGAGGGCTTCGAGGTCGAGGACCATTGGCTGGAGAGCCGCGAGGAGACCGACGCCTTCAAGGACCGTCACGGGGTGAAGACGACGCCACAGGTCTGGATCGGCGATACCCGCATCGGCGGCTACGACGAGCTGCGCGCGCATTTCGGCAAGCGCGTGAAAAGCGAGCACGAAACCAGTTACCAGCCGGTGATCGCGATCTTCTCCGTGGCCTTCCTGATGGCACTGGCGGTGAGCTGGGTCGCTTTTGAGACCATCTTCACCTTCCGCGCGCTGGAGTGGTTCGTGGCGATCTCGATGACGCTCCTGGGGATCCAGAAGCTGCAGGACGTCGAGGGCTTCTCGACGATGTTCCTGAACTACGACCTCCTGGCCCGGCGCTGGGTGCGCTACGGTTACCTCTACCCCTTCGGCGAGACGCTGGCGGGCGTCCTGATGATCGCCGGTGCGCTGACCTGGATCTCGGCGGCGGTGGCGCTTTTCATCGGCACGGTGGGCGCGGTTTCGGTGTTCAAAGCGGTCTACATCGACAAGCGCGAGCTGAAATGCGCCTGCGTCGGGGGTGGCAGCAAAGTGCCCCTTGGCTTCGTCTCGTTCACCGAGAACCTGATGATGATCCTCATGGGTCTCTGGATGCCGCTAAAGGCGCTCTTGTTTTGATGCGGCGCGCTGAACGAAACCGTGATGCGGCAGCCAGGGCGCGGAGGCTTGCACCGGCGCTGGCCGGCGGCATAGCGTGACCGACGATGCGCCTCACGGTTCTCCTGCTCCTCCGCGCCGTCTGCCTGGCGCTGCTTCTGCCCTTCGCCGGGGCGGCACATGCGGAAGCGCGCGAAGCTGGATCTGACCCGCACTGCGCCAGCCACGAGGATTGCGCCAAGGCGCAAGAGGTCCTCTTGGATCACACTCTCCCGGATGATTGCTGCGACACGGGTCACCCGGCCGGGCACGGCGCCACGCAGTGCGCGTTGCACGGCTGCGGCGCGTTTCTTCTGGAGGCCGGCGTAGCGCCGGACCATTTCGCCGCGCGGGCCGCCGGGTTCCCCCGGGCCGGCCCCGGCATGGCACCGCGCAGACGCGCAGCGGCGCCGCATCGCCCTCCCGCGCGCTGAAGAATTCTCTGTCAGACGAAGCTTTCCGATCCTGAGCCGGCAGGCTGCCGGCGCGCATCTCCTTATGGAGGACAAATGAGACAATTTGCACTTTCCACCGCCCTTCTGGGCCTCGCCGGCACCGCCTTTGCCGCGGGCTCCGGGGACCACAGCCACGGCGACATGCCCGCGGGCCAACCCGGAGCGGCCGCCGAGGTCACCCGCACGATCGAGATCCGCATGATCGAGACCGACGGCGGCATGGGCTACGAGCCGAACGCGCTCGAAGTCCAGGCTGGCGAGACCGTCCGGCTCGCGGTGACCAACGCGGGCGCGCTCGAACACGAACTCGTGCTGGGCACCGAAGCGAGCAACCGCGCCCATATGGCCGAGATGGCGGAGATGCCGGACATGGAGCACGACGACCCGAACGCGCTGCGCCTCGACCCCGGCGAGAGCGGCGAGATCGTCTGGACCTTCACCGATGAAGGCACCTTCCAGTTCGCCTGCCTGATCCCGGGCCACATGGAGGCCGGCATGCACGGCCCCGTCACCGTCAACTGAACCCGTTCGGGGCCGACGCGCGTACTGTTGGAACCCGCGCCCGGCTCCCAGGAGACCGAGATGAAACAGACCACTCTGACCCGCCGCGCCATGCTGACCGGCCTTGCGGCTGCGGGCCTCACCGCATTTTTGCCCCGCAATGTCCGGGCCGCCGCGCCGCGGATGCATGTCCTGAAGGACCCCAACTGCGGATGCTGCTCCGCCTGGATCGAGATCCTCGAGGCCGAGGGCTTCGAGGTCACCACCGAGGCCTCGGTCGGCACCGCGCTCAGCCGCTACAAGCTCGACAACGGCATCCCGATGGACGTGGTCTCGTGCCACACCGGGAAGATCGAGGGCTATATGATCGAAGGCCACGTGCCGGCCGCCGACATCCGTCGTCTGCTCGACGAAGCCCCCGACGCGGTCGGCCTCGCGGTGCCCGGCATGCCCTACGGCTCGCCCGGCATGGGCCCGGAGAGCCAGCGCGAGGCCTACGACGTGCTGCTGATCCTGCGGGACGGCTCGACCGAGGTCTTCACCTCCTACGACGCGGCCTGATCGCCAAGATCAGACGCGCGCGCCGGCCATTGCGGCCGGCGCGCCTGTTTGTCCCGCCGAGGTCCGGCGCCGCGACGCGAACATCCACCACATCACCGGCCACGCTATGTTCGACGACGAAGGGCGCCTGACCGCGGATGTCGATGCCTTTCCGGCGAGCGAGATCGTCTTCGCCACCGGGTCCCGACCGCATGTGCCGGCAATCCCCGCGATCGAGGAGGATGCGCACCGCCAACCCAACGGTCCGGGCCGCAGGCGATGTCACCGGGCGCGACCAGTTCGTCTACACGGCGGCCTATGGCGCCAAGCTCGCGGCCCGGAACGCGGTGGCAGGCGAGGCGCGCACCTACGACAACAGCACGATGCCCTGGGTGGTCTTCTCCGACTCGCAGGAAGCAGGTGCAGGAACAGGACCCGGGGGAAATGCCATGCCGATGCCCGAGATCTGACAACTTGAGCGCAGGTCTTGCGCAGCATCGGACGCGAGCTCCGGCGACACCACTGTCTGTGACCGACGGTGGAGCCTGAAGCGCAAGGCCGCGCCACCGCATTTTTGGCGCCAGCTCCTCGAATCGATGCTTCCCGGACCCTCCGCCCTCGTATGATCGATAGTGATCGAGTGATTGTTAGTGATCACTTCTCCACGCCATCAATCATACTACGCAGTTCGAACGAGGCGGCCAATGACAATCCATAACTATCTATTTGTATTCAGAAATTAACCTCACCACCACGTCAAGAAAGCTCCCGCCCCCTTCTTTGGAGCGGTTTCTCGTTGACAAAACTTCCTTCATTGCGACCATATATGCACAGTATTGATTGGTATTGATCGCCGCATACTGGCAGCGTCTCGGTGCCCCGAACCCCGTGAAGGATCCCATGAAGGACAGCCCCGATCTCTCAGAAATCCGCCGGATGAAGATCGCCGAGATCGTGGAGCGGCGCGGCTCGGTCGCCGTGCGCGACCTCTGCAAGGAGCTGGGGCGGTCCGAGGCGACGATCCGGCGCGACCTGCGCGAGCTGGGGCGCCAGGGCCTGGTGTCGCGCACCCATGGCGGCGTGATGTCGAAGACCAGCGCGATCGCCGACCTGCCCCAGGACGAGCGCAAGCTGATCGGCGCGGATGAGAAGCAGCGCATCGCGCAGGTCGCCATCGACCGGCTGGAAGGCGACGAGGTGGTGTTCCTCGATGCGGGCACGACCGCGCTGACCCTCGCCGAACTGGCCGGTCAGAAACCCGGCTGCCGCTATGTCACGACCTGCCTCGGCGTCGCGAAGCGCCTGAAGGCCCAGGGCCTGTCGGATTTCTACCTGGTCGGCGGCCGCTATCTGCCGGTGAACGACTCCGTTGTCGGCAGCCTCGCGATCGCCAACCTGCGCTCCCTCACTTTCGACGTGGCCTTCTTCTGCTGCTCGGCCGTCAACCTCGAGCGCGAATGCATCGAGATCGGCGACGAGACCTACGCGCTGATACAGAAAGAGGCGATCTCGGCCTCGCGCACCCGCTACGTCATCGCCGACCACCGGAAGTTCGACACCTACGCCTTCTCTCGCACGGCGGGCTTCGACGAACTCGACGGGATCATCACCAACGCGGAGCTGGGCGAGGAGGTGCTTGCCCAGCTCGGCGCCAAAGACATGGAAGTCATCAAGGCATGAACAAACCGCTCGCAAAGGATCTGGAAGGGGCCACCGAGGCGGTGTCGCTCGAGGTGCGCAACCTGCACAAGAGCTGGGGCGCCGTGGAGGTGCTCT
Organism: Roseivivax sp.; assembly: GCF_054552075.1. NCBI lineage: Bacteria > Pseudomonadati > Pseudomonadota > Alphaproteobacteria > Rhodobacterales > Roseobacteraceae > Roseivivax > Roseivivax sp. Next base: position 256,500 of record NZ_JBTOLZ010000003.1, on the reverse strand, counting down.
CGGACGTCAGCTTCAAGATCAGGGCGGGCGGCTTCCTGACCCTGCTCGGCCCCTCGGGCTGCGGCAAGAGCACCCTGTTGCGGCTGATCTCGGGGCTCGACGAGGTCAGCGGCGGCGAGATCCTGATCGACGGCAAGGACGTCTCCCGGGTGTCGGCCGCCGACCGCAACCTCGGCATGGTGTTCCAGAACTACGCGCTCTTCCCCCATATGACCATCGCCGAGAACATCGGCTACGGGCTGAAGATCCGCAAGGTCGACAAGCCGAAGAAGGACAAGGCCATCGCCCGCGTGTCCGAGCTGATGGGCCTCGGGCCGCTGCTCGAACGCAAACCGGCACAGCTCTCGGGCGGCCAGCAGCAGAGGGTGGCCCTGGCGCGGGTTCTGGTCTCGGACCGGCCCCTGGTCTTGATGGACGAGCCGCTCTCCAACCTCGACGCCAAGCTGCGCACCGAGATCCGCAGCGAGATCCGCGCGCTCAACAAGCAGCTCGGCATCACCGTCGTCTATGTCACCCACGACCAGAGCGAGGCGCTGTCGATGTCCGACGAGGTCGTGCTTCTGAACGGCGGCAAGATCTCGCAATGGGGCACGCCGCACGATCTGTACGAGAACCCGGCCAACACCTTCTCGGCCAGTTTCATCGGGACGCCGCCGACCAACCTGTTGGAGGCCGCGGATGTCGACCTGCCCGGCACGCTGCGGATCGACGGGGCGATCGCCCCGGATGACTGCCTGATCGGCGTGCGCCCCGAAGAGATCCGCTATCCGCGCGGCGACAAGCCCTTCGGGCTGACCGCGCGGGTCCAGTCGCTGGAATACGAGGGCAAGGTGACGCTCGTCCACCTCGAGACCCGCTCGGGCGCCCGGGCGATCGTCTCGCATGGCGGGCTCGAGGCGCCCGAGCCGGGCACCGAGGTGACCTTCGGCTGGGATCACCAGGCGACGCATTTCTTCTCGAAACAGGGTGGCAGCGCGATACCGCGACGCTCCTGACCTGGCGGGCCGCAAAGAGGAGGCGGCCCACCGACCTGCAACCAAAGGGGGGGACCCACAATGAACTTCAAGAGCACCACAGCGCTTGCGCTTATGGCGGGCGGAATGGCCGGCCTGCAGGCCACGACCGTCACCGCGGCGGATCTCGAGTTTTACTTCCCGGTCGGCGTGAACGCCCCGGCCGTGGAGACGATCCAGGCCCTGACCGACGAATGGGCGGCGGCCAACCCGCAGCACAACGTGAAGGCGGTCTACGCCGGCAACTACGAGGAGACGACCACCAAGGCGCTGACCGCCGCCAATGCCGGCGACCCGCCGCAGGTGGCCGTGCTGCTGGCGATCGACATCTTCACCCTGATCGAGGAAGGCGCCGTCACGCCGATCTCGGACATCGCGGATTCGCCGGAAGAGCAGGAATGGCTGGCGGGCTTCTACGACGCCTTCATGAACGACACCAAGTTCGACGGAAAGATCTACTCGGTGCCATTCCAGCGCTCGACCCCGGTCTTCTACTACAACAAGGAGGCCTTCCGCGAGGCCGGGCTCGATCCCGAGGCCCCGCCCGAGACCTGGGACGCGATGATCGAGATGGGCAAGCAGCTCACCAAGCGCGACGACAACGGCAACGTCACGCAATGGGGCACCCGCATCCCGACGCTGGGCCTGGGCGGCGCCTGGCTCTTCGGCGGGCTGGTCGCCTCCAAGGGCGACGTGCTCTCGACCGAGACGGGCACCGAGGCGCGGATCAACACGCCCGCGGCCATCGCCTCCCTGGAGTTCCTGACCACGCTGGCCGAGGAAGAGGTCATGGCGCCGGGCGGGATTTCCTGGGGGGATACGCCCAAGGCCTTCCTCGAAGGGCAGACCGCCTCGATGTGGACCTCGACCGGCAACCTGGCCTTCGTGAACGAGAACGCGAGCTTTGAATGGGGCGTCGGCTTCCTGCCGGGCGGTGACGGCCCGGGGGCTCCGATCGGCGGCGGTAACTTCTACATCTTCGAGGACACCACCGACGAGGAGCGCGAGGCGGCGCTGGACTTCATCAAGTTCATGACCGCGCCCGAGAATGCGGCCCGCTGGAGCATCGCGACGGGCTACGTGGCCCCGCGCCCCGACACCTGGGAAACGCCGGTGATGAAGGACTACGCCGAGCGGCTGCCCCAGGCGCTCGTGGCGCTGGACCAGCTGCCCCACGCGGAGCGCGAGTTCGCCACCTTCCAGCGCGCGAAGGTGACGCAATACCTGGTCGAGGCGATCGAAAGCGTCGTCACCGGCAGCACCGAGGCCGAGGCCGCGGTCGCCGAGGCCCAGGAAAAGGCCGACGCCGTGCTCGGCGACTACCGCTAAGCCGGCGGGTCTGGCCAAGGGCGCGCGCCCTGCCCTCCCGGGGGCGCGCGCCCGCTCTCTCCATCCCTCCCTCAAGGCCGTTACAACCGGAGACCGGGCGACCATGAACAAGCGATTGCCACTCGGGCTGGGGTTCATCCTCCTGGTCTTGCCCTGCAGCCTGCTGGCGGCCTTCACGCATTACCCTGCGATCAAGGCGCTGGTGAACTCGCTCTGGAACAATTCCAGCTCCTTCCGGCCCTCGCGTTTCGTCGGCGCGGAGAACTACCAGGCCATGCTGAACGACGACCGCCTGGCGCAGGTCCTGTGGAACAGCATGATCTACGCGCTCGGGACCGTCCCGCTGGCGATCGGCCTGTCGATCGGCATGGCGCTCCTGGTCAATTCGCGCTTCCCCGGCACCTGGCTGATGCGGCTGTCCTTCTTCATGCCCACCATGCTGCCGCTGGTGGCGGTGGCCAACATCTGGCTCTTCTTCTACGCGCCGGGCATCGGCCTCGCCTCGCAGATCCTCAATGCCTTCGGTCTGCCCTCGATCAACTTCCTCGGGCGCACCGACACCTCGCTGGCCTCGATGATCGTCGTCGCGATCTGGAAGGAGGCCGGGCTCTTCATGATCTTCTACCTGGCCGCGCTGCAGGGCATTCCGGCCAACCTCAAGGACGCAGCGCGGCTCGAAGGCGCGGGCCCGGTCCGGGTTTTCTTCGATGTCGTCCTGCCGCTCCTGCGCCCGACCACGATCTTTGTGGCGGTCAACGCGCTGATCAACGCCTTCCGGCTTGTCGACCACATCATCGTCATGACGCGCGGCGGTCCGAACAACTCCAGCGCCCTGCTGCTCTACTACATCTACGAGGTCACCTTCGGGCACCGCGATTTCGCTTACGGCGCGACGCTGACCGTGCTGATGGTGGTGATCCTCGGGCTCTTGGCAGCATTCCAGTTCTGGGTGCTCAACAGAAAGGCGCATTACCAATGAGCCGCGATCTGAACCGCATCCTGATCGGCACCCTGTCGCTTGTCCTGGCCGGTGTCTGGGGCCTGCCCTTCCTCTATTCGGTCTGGACGGCCTTCCACCCCGAGGAGTTCGCCGCGAACTTCCAGTGGAACGCGCCGCTCACCTTCGACAACTTCCTGGAGGCCTGGAACGCCGCGCCCTTCGCGCTTTACTTCGCGAACACGCTGATCCTGATCGTCATCGTGCTGATCGCCAATTTCGTGCTCTGCACGCTGGTGGCCTATGCCTTCGTCCGCTACCGGTTCCGCTGGGCGGGGTTCCTCTTCGCGCTGGTCATGGTGCAGCTGCTGATCTCGCCGGAAATCCTGATCGTCGAGAACTACCTGACCCTGTCGCAGATCGGGCTGACCGACACGATCATCGGCATCGCCCTGCCCTATCTCACCTCGGCCTTCGGGATCTTCCTGCTGCGCCAGACCTTCATGACGGTGCCGAAATCCCTCGACGAGGCCGCCCAGATTGAGGGCGCGGGCGCCTGGCGCGTGCTCTGGACGGTCTATGTCCCGCTCGCGCGGCCGATCTACCTGGCCTACGGGCTGGTGATGACCAGCTTCCACTGGAACAACTTCCTCTGGCCGCTGATCGTGACCAACTCGCCCGAGGTGCGGCCCGTGACCGTGGGGCTGAGCGTCTTCGCCACCGTCGAAAGCGGCATCGAATGGTCGCTGGTCAATGCGGCCACGCTGATGACCACCGCGCCGCTCATCATCGCCTTCCTCATCTTCCAGCGCCAGTTCGTCGCGAACTTCATGCGCGCCGGGATCAAGTGACGCACCGCGCCCCGGCCGGACAAGGGACTGTTCCTCTGATGCGATTTGCCCATATCTCCGACCTGCATCTCTGCCGAGAGCCGCAGGGCATGCATGGCCTCAGGGAGGACACCCCCGCCATCGTCGAGGCCGTGGCGCGCGACCTCACCGAGATCTCGGACAACCTGGACTGCGTGATCGTCTCGGGCGACCTGACCGAGGACGCGGCGGAGGACTCCTTCGCCCAGTTCGAGCGCCTGTTCGCGGCGATCGGCGTGCCGGTCTACACGATCCCCGGCAACCACGACGGGCCCGCCGCCTATCACGCGCAGAAGGCACGCTCGGAGTTTCTGGCCCGCGCCGATCTGACCGGGCGGCTCCGGCGCATCGGCGGCGTGCGGCTCTTCGGCCTCGACACCAACCTCGAGGGCCAGGCCACCGGGGCGCATGACGCCGCCGACCTGCGGACCCTCTCCGAGGCCTTGCAGGCGCCCGAGGACGCCCGACTGGTCATCGTCATGCACCACCCGCCCTTCCGGACCGGACAGGCCGATTTCGACCAGATCACCGAGACCACCGGCGCGGAGGACTTCGCAGGCGCGGTCCGCGCCGCACCTCGCAAACCGATCCTGCTTTGCGGCCATGTGCACCGCCCCTATTTCGCCGAGTTCGAGGGCGCGATGTGTTTCGTCGGCGGGACGCCCACCGCGCCTTTCGTCGCCGCGCGCCCCTTCGGTGACACGCCGATCCGGCCCTCGCCCGAGCCCTATGCCTATTTTGTGCATCAGATCGACGAGACCGGGGCCCATGTCGCGACACCACGCAGCGTCGACATCGCCGGTTCCAAGCAAGCGGGGCGCAGCCATGCTTGACGCCCGCGGCTGCGACGACCTGATCGATGCGGTGGTCACCGTCTCCCGCGCCGAGATCATGCCACGCTTCCGGCGCCTCGCGCCCGGCGACATCGCGACCAAGGCGAACCCGTTCGACCTGGTGACCGAAGCCGACCTGCGCGCCGAAGAGGCCCTGGGCCGCGCCGTGGCGCAGATCCTGCCGGGGGCAGAGATCGTAGGCGAGGAAGCCGTGTCCCGGGATGCCGCGCGGCTCGACGCCATCGGCACCGCCGAACACTGCGTCATCATCGATCCCATCGACGGCACGGCGAATTTCGCCGCCGGACTTGCGGTCTTCGGGGTCATCCTTGCGGTCGTCGCGCGCGGTGAGACGATCTTCGGCCTGCTCTTCGACCCGGTCATGGAAGACTGGGTTGTGGCGCGGCGCGGCGACGGGGCCTGGCTGGCCGATACCTCGGGCAATGCCTCGCGCCTGCGCGCCAGCGCCCGGGAGGAGATGCCGGGGAGCCGGGGCCTCTTGCCGCTCAACGCCCATGACGGGCCGCAACGCGGGCCGTTCCTTTCGCAGTTCTCCGATGTCGGCCAGGTCCAGGACCTGCGCTGCTCCTGCCACGACTACCGGCTGCTGGCCTCCGGCGAGGCCGATTTCCTGGTCTCGGTCGCGCTGAACCCCTGGGATCACGCCGCCGGTCAGTTGGCCATCGCCGAGGCCGGGGCCTGGTCACAGGTCGACGGTGAGGCCCGCTATTCGCCGCGCCTCCGCCAGGGCCGCATGGTCGCCGCCGGAACCGAGGCGCTGGCTGCGGATGTCACGAGATGCCTGCCCGCCCGCGCATGAGAATGCCCCTCGGCTGGGCGCAAAAGCCAAGGACCCGCGCGGCCGCCCGTGCGCCAGGGGCCAGCACCCTGCCAAGAGAGGGGGTCACGCCGTGCTGTTTCTCTTGAACATCGCCAGCGCCGCCGCCCTTCTGGTCTGGGCCGTGCGTCTGGTGCGCACCGGCTTCGAGCGCGCCTTCGGCGTGCAGCTGCGCGTCTGGCTGCGCCACTCCACCTCCAACCGCGTCCGGGCCGCGGGCTGCGGGGCCTTCTCGGCGATCCTGCTGCAAAGCTCTACTGCCGTGGCGGTGCTCATGGCCGGTTTCGTCTCCGCCGGCAGCATCAGCGGGTTGGCCGGGCTCGCCATGCTGCTCGGCGCGGACCTCGGCTCCGCGATCGTCGCCCAGCTCTTGAACTCGCGCCTCTCCGCCGTGGCGCCGGTCCTCCTGCTCGCGGGGGTGCTGATCTTCCTGCGCAGCCGCCGCCGCACCGCCCGCCAGATCGGGCGCGTGCTGATCGGCCTGGCGCTGATCTTCGTCTCGCTCGACCTCATCCGCGAGGCAAGCCAGCCGCTTCTGGCCAATCCCGCCGCCAGCGCCGTCATGGCCTATTTCGCCAACGACCTGATGACGGCCTTCCTGGTCTCGGCGCTCTTTGCCTGGCTGGTGCATTCCAGCGTCGCGGCGGTGCTTCTATATGCAACCATGGCGGCCAACGGCATCCTGCCGGTCGAAGCCGCCTTTGCCATGGTGCTGGGCGCCAATCTCGGCGGCTGCATCATCGCGCTTCTGCTGACCCTGAGCGCCGATGTGACCGTCCGGCGCGTGGTCTGGTCCAACCTCGCGCTGCGGGGCGGCGGCGCGCTGATCGCGCTTTACGCCCTGTCCGTCATGAGTGCGCCGCCCGACTGGTTCGGCAGCGAGCCTGGCCAAGCCGCGCTGAACCTGCACATCGCCTTCAACGCCGTGGTCCTGCTGGCCTGCCTGCCGATCGCCGGGCGCATCCATGGCGCCGCCGTGTCGCTTCTGCGCGATCTGCCCGACGACGCCGAGCCCGCGGCCCGGCAAAGCGCGCTGGATCCCGAGGCGCTGGCCCATCCCAAGCGCGCCCTGTCCTGCGCGCGGCGCGAGCTGGTCCACCTGAGCGGCCTCGTCGAGGCCATGTTTCGCCAGACGATGCCGCTCTTCCAGGCCTTCGACGAGGACCGCGCCCAGCAGATCGTCGCCTGCAACCGCCAGGTCGAGGAGGCCTCGCTCGATCTGCGGGTCTACCTGGCCGGCGTCGGCGCCGACGAGGAACGCGACCGCATCGTAGCCCAGGCCTTCGACCTCGTGGGCACGGGCGTCAACCTCGAGGCGGCGGCCGACGTCCTGGCGCAGACCATGGTGGCGCTGGCCGCGCAGAAGCACCGCGAGGACCTGCGCTTTTCCGAGGACGGATGGCAGGAGCTCCTGGATTTCCACGACACGGTGCTGCGCAACATCCAGCTGGCGGTCTCGGTCCTGATGAACGGCGATCCGGCCCTGGCCGAGGCGCTGGTCGAGCAGAAGGACAAGGTCCGCGCGACGGCGAGCCGGCTCGAGCAGCGCCACCTCCTGCGCCTTCAGACCGGCGGCGAGGACACGCTGGAGACCAGCAGCCTGCATCTCGACCTCCTGCGGGCGCTGAAAACGGTCAACGCCTCCTTCGCCATGATCGCCTACCCGGTCCTGAACGAGAACGGCAGGCTGCTGACAAGCCGCCTTGCCGCCGGCCCGGCCTGAGACCCGCCAAGAGGGAGAGACGCAAGATGCACCAGGACGTTCTGGCCGAGAGCCCGCACCGGCGCCACAACCCGCTGAAGGACGAATGGGTCCTTGTCTCGCCCCACCGCAACAAGCGCCCCTGGCAGGGCAGTCAGGAGACCCCTGCCCTCGATGACAAACCTACGTTCGACCCGGAGTGTTACCTCTGCCCCGGGAACCGGCGCGCGGGCGGCGCGACCAACCCTGCCTACGAGGGGCCTTTTGCCTTCAACAACGACTTCCCCGCGCTCCTGCCCGACACGCCCCGGGGCGCCGAACCCGAAGACCCGCTCTTTCGCGCGGAAACCGCGCGCGGCACGGCGCGGGTCTTGTGTTTCTCGGAGCGCCACGACCTGACCCTGCCGCAACTGCCGGTCCCTTCGATCCGCCAAGTGGTCGACCTCTGGGCGCAGCAGATCGAGGAGTTGGGCCGGCTCTACCCCTGGGTCGCGGTCTTCGAGAACAAGGGCGCGGCGATGGGATGCTCGAACCCGCACCCGCACGGCCAGGTCTGGGCCTCGGATTTTCTGCCCAACGAGGTCGCGCGCGAAAACCGCTGCCAGGCCGCCTACCGCGACCGGCACGGGACGTCCCTGCTCGTCGATTACGCGGCACGCGAGGCCGATCTCGGCACGCGGACGGTGGTCGAGAACGCGCATTGGATCGTCGTGGTGCCCTATTGGGCCGTCTGGCCATTCGAGACCCTGGTCCTGCCGAAACGTCCGGTGCAGCGCCTGCCCGAGTTGTCGGCGGAGGAGCGAGACGCGCTGGCAGAGATGCTCAAGGCGCTCTGCACCCGCTACGACAACCTCTTCGAGACGGAGTTTCCCTATTCGATGGGCTGGCACGGCGCTCCGACGACTGGCGCGTCGGCTCCGCATTGGCAGTTGCACGCGCATTTCTACCCACCGCTCCTGCGCTCGGCCTCGGTGCGCAAATTCATGGTCGGCTACGAGATGCTGGCCGAGGCGCAGCGCGACCTCACGCCGGAAATGGCCGCCCGGCACCTGCGCGAGACATCGGGCGTGCATTATCGCGACCGCGCGACCGCACTCTGAGCCTTCGCCTGCACGAGCGACGGTACCGATGCCGGCGGGGCTGGCACGGCTACATCGACCGTAATAGGAGCGTGCGACTGCGTTACGATGATCCCGGCACCGTGACATCGGATGAAGCTCAAATCGACGTTGAAGGCAGCACGCGAAGATCTGCAGCGCGTCGCGACACCCGCTCTGATGGATCCGGACCGCGGGTGGGGCGAAGTGCCAATCCGACCTCGGATTGCTGAGATCCGCCTGACAGGTCCTGGCCTTTCAGGGCCGGAGGGAATGGCCCTGCCGAGACGATCTACTCCGCTCTCACCACCCTCTGAACTGCCGGGCTCCACCGCAGCGGCATAGCGCGCACCGCCGGGCGTCTGCTCGCGTCCGACGACACGCTGGCACGGCGTGAAACCCTTCGCCGAAACCGCGCCGCAAGGCCGGCTCTCCTCGAATGCGCGGTGAACGAGACCGGAGCCGCCATCCTTTTGCCAGAGTTTCGCCCAAACCGGGTCACCCCTCGCGACGGTATTGGGGACCGGTCAAGATTCTGCCCCACCAGCCTTGGATGTCTAATATGACCGCGCTTCCCTTGCCGGCTTCCTTGGACGGCCATGCCGCAACTGATGCGCATTTCGGCGCCAATATTCTCGCTCCCCGCGCCGCGATGACGGGCCCGGGCTCTTATGCAGAGGCCATCGAAGAGCTCGGCGTCAGCGCTCTGCGCTATCCGGGCGGCTCCCTGACCGAGGCCTATTTCGACATCGGCGACCCCGATGCTGCCCGCGTCACCGACAACGAGACCGGCGAGGAGATCGACTTCATGCCGATCTCTGACCTGATGGGCTACGCCGCGGCGACCGGACAGCCGGTGACCCTGGTCATCCCGACCCGCACCGCGCTGTCCGAGACCGAACTCGACGAGCTCGGCAATCGCCTGCCGGATATCGACGAGGCGGAACTGCGCGATTTCGTGCGCGACACCGTGACCGGGGAATACGGGGATGCCACCATCGCCGCCTTCGAGATCGGCAACGAATACTGGGGGGCCGGGCGGATGAACTCGGCCGAATACGGCCGCCTGGCCGCCGAGATGACCGAGATCATCGACGACGAGCTCGCGCGCATCGCGGAGGAGACCGGAACGCCGGTCGAGACCGACATCATCGTGCAGATGGGGCAGAACTACGATCACGCCGATCTCGAGGACGACTACGCCGGGCTTTCCAACGAAGAGATCCTCGCCGACCTCAACGAGACCTACGGGCTCGAGCTGACGGCCGAGGAGGCCGTCTCGGGCAGCGGCCGGATCAACTGGCAGCTCGTCAACAACGAGATCGTCATCCAGGGGTTCGAGGATGCCGGCGCGCTGGACGAGGTGGACGGGGTCACGGCCCACGTCTTCTCCAAGGCCCCGGAAATCGAGAACTCGCGCTACAACGACATCACCCAGATCGAGAATACCTGGCACGAGGTCGACCCCGACCTCGAAATCCACGTCACCGAGTGGAACCAGAAATCCACGACCGAGGCGCTCGATCGCACCGAGGACTACGGCCTCTATCAAGCGCACGAGATGCTCAATATGCTCGAGGTCTTCCTCGACACCGGCGTGGATGCCGCCCATGTCTGGCCTCTCATTCAGAACACCCGCAATGCCCTTTCGGGCGAGACCGAACACGACGATCCCACCGCACCAGGTGAGATGTTCGCGATGATGTCGGAAAGTCTTCCCGGCAAGACCGCCATCGACTTCCTACCCGACGACAGGGAGACCGAATATCGCCTGGACGGGATCGACGTGCACGGCTTCACCGACGCCGAGGACATCGTCTTCTACATCGCCTCCACCAGCCGTTTCGAAACCCAGACCACCAAGATCGATATCTCCGGGCTGGTCGTCGACCAACAAGCCGTCAGCGCGCGCCAGCTCGGCGTCGCCGAAGGGGACGCGCCGGGGGACACCGACTCCCAAGCCCGCCTGGAGCTCCTGGCGGAGGAAGAGGTGCTCGAAGATGGCGTGATCACCGCAACGCTGGCGCCAGGCGAGATCCTTGAGATCACTCTCTCCGGGGTCGTGCCCACCGAAGACTTCGCGCCGGTCATGGCCGCCGCTGCCGCGTCAGAAGAACCCTCGCTCTATGAGGAACTGATGATTGACGATCCCGCCCCTGCCGAAGTGGTCGAGACAGACGACGGGAGCTCTGAGGGTGGCGATGGCGGCGGCGATGGCGGCGAGGACGGGGCCGATATGGACATCTTCCTCGGCCTCCTTCCGCTCCTGGTTCTCGGTGGCATCGTTGGGTTCTGAGACGCCTCTCTTGGGCCAAGGCACTCAGATTTGATGCTGGTTGGATCTGCCCCAAGCGTCTCGACGGGCTGACCATGAGGAATCTGGGGCGAGGCCCGTGCGGCGGCCTCGACGCCGCCGCTGGAATGCGCCCTAAAGGAGGCTCGCCAACAGGCACTTTGCCCGGAGCAAGTCGCGCGCCTCTTGGCGGAGCTCGATCAGGGGCTCCAGTTATTCAAAGAGCGCCGCCAGCGCGCGTCCGTGGTGGGTGAGAATGGGGATCTCGCGGACAGTGCCGACATCACCCTGATCCGGGGCGAAATAGCCGTCGAAATAGGTCTCGGTCTCGATCGTCTCGTCGACAAGAGTTTCGACGGCAAGCTCTGCGCCGAGTGCCCGAACCTGCACTGGTTCCGCTCGCTGTCTCATGCCCGGGACGAGATCGGGCGCTGGCGCAACCACTACAACATCGAGCACCCGCCTTCAGCGCTCGGGTACCCGTCCTCAACGGAGTTTCCGATCACACCACCACGCCAGCGCTTGAACCTCTTATGGCCTCCACGCTGCCGCTCGACACTAAATATCGACCGAAACCTTCTGGGTTGACGCGGCCATAACCTAAGGGAAGGTAAATCTCCGACCCTGCATGATTTTTGCCGCGCAGTGAGGGCGTTTCAATGGTGGGCCGGGCAACGGAAATTCTCTCAGGAAGCGCGCTTTCCATACAGAAAGTTGAGATTCCAATAATCAATCCACTTAGCGTATTGCTGATGAAGATCTTTCGGGGTCTACTAATGACCGCGATCTATCTGCTCCGCGCGGACAAGGGAGAGGAACATGTCTGCTGGACACGAAGGCCGCTGTCTTTGCGGCAAAATCAGCTACGACACAGGTGATGACCCTCTTTGGATCACTGTTTGCTATTGCCGGTTCTGCCAGCGCGCCACGGGATCGGACCGGATGATCGAGCCGATCTTCGAGCGCTCTTCATTCGCATTCAAAAACGCGCAGCCCACTATTTTTGCCCTCCCCTCGGAGGGAAGCGGTAAGGAAATAATTGTTCATTTCTGTCCGGACTGCGGCACCAAGCTGGCCTTGACCTTCGAGCGCTGGCCCGATCGCATCGGCATCTATGCAGGAACGTTGGATATGCCTTCGGCTGTGTCGGCAACAACAGAAAATACCAAACATATCTTCGTCTCCGAGGCCCAGCCAGGGACGATCTTGCCGGCAGGATTCAAGACCTTTGACCGCCATGCTACCGAGAACGACGGCAGTCCGCTCGAACCAACGACGCACGCTTCACCTCACATCGTGGGCGGCTGACGCGATTAGGGCCGCCCGGGCACCGAATGCGGGGGCCACGCAACCGGATTTGATCGAATGTTCCCCAGTAGCGCTGTCCTGTTGCCAGTCATTCAGGCGCGTAGCATAAAAGGCCGCATTGAGGGTGGCGATGCAGCATACTGAAGACCGAACCGCGGTCCGCTTTAGTCCGGACATGGTCTCGGGGGCGGATCGGCCAACTGTCCGACACAGGCCGGAGGCCGCCATGGTCACTTCGGGCTGGGCGCGGTCATTTGCTGCGCTTGTCATGAACGGCAGCAGTGCGCAGAAACAGGTCACAAGCAGGGCATGCAACCTTACCGATATCTCTCTCCTTCTTGCTCGCAATGCTCAATTACCCGGTCGACCCAACGGTCAAACCAAACCCACGTTCCCTTATAGTCGCCCTGGCATCCATATCCTTTACCCGGATTCTTGCCGTCAAGTTTTTTCCAAAGAACGATATGGTCATGCATTTTAAAGTTTGGAATGCCAGCAGCATTGACTTTCTCGACCACCTTCCCTGGCGGGAGGCGAGCCTTGGTGACCTCCTTCAACATTATCCTCTCGATTTTATTCGCTTCGTCGCTTCCGGAGGCAACGATCGACACAGCTACGTCTGCAGCCCCTGGCTTTTTAGCTGTCATTGGCACAAAGCCGTATGACGTTCTATAAGCTGGATCCTTCATCTGCTCGTCGGTCAGCCCGTTCTCGAAGGCATCAATGGTCGTTTCAAGGCTTTTTGGCAGGCCAGAAGCTTTCTTCAAGGCAGATATCTGCTCGGTTCCGAAAGAGACGAACTGGAGTGCGATTGGGAGACGTTTTTTCTAGGCCATACTGAGCACCAAATTCCTTCTTGAGGAGGTCATTGAAATTCAACGCACAGGATTACAGCTTGGCGCCAAGGGCGTCGTCAATTCGGCTAGTTGTCCGGTGCTCAATTTCGTTTCGAATCTCGATCAGAAATTCGAGGTTCTTGGCGACGCCACCTTTTGCCGGGCATTTTCCTTGCTTCAAGCAATGAGCAAGATCCCAGTATTTATCTTCACTCGCCTTTTTTTCGCCCAGGGTATTTGTAGTCCACGCCCTCGCGCTTGAACCATGCATGCAAAAGGTATGTCATGTAATCATCGCAGCCACGATGAAAAGTTCGGATCGGAACGTGAACCCGCCAGCGTTAAAAGTTTGGATAGCTGAAATCATGGCTTCGCGGGCCTTGATCAATAATTCATCTCCACGAAGGCTCAAGCCAGTTTCGTGGTCAATATCCGGCCAAGTTACAAGAAATGCTTCAAGATTTTCATCTGCCGCAGCTTTGACTGCCTTGTGCTTCGCTTCAGTTCGAATTTCGCCAATGAGCCGATGATTTACCGACCTCGTTGGTCGAGTGAAATACGCCAGAATATCTTGGTCATTGTACTCGTCTTTGCCGAGCATCGCCTTGACCAATGCGACTTCCCATCTTTCGAGGGTGTTTCCCTTGCGCCTTTTAATTTTCTTCTTCGGCGGCCCTTCCTCGACCATACATCACCTTCGTTGAAACTACATTGGGCTTGTCGCGTTTGCGTGCCGCCCCAAGACCTTATCTATGCAGATCAAGTATCCCTGGCCAAGGGGTCTCTACAACCCAAGGCTGAGTTTCTCTTGGGTCAGCACTGCGCGCACAGGCCCAATAAGGCTTGTTGAGAGGCCCCTCGAATTGGCGACCTTAAGTTGCTACTTTGCAGCGACGGATGCTCGCATAAATGTCCGGTATGGGCCGCAACCGGACCCCGAGAGAACCCCAGACCGCACATGAGACGCACCACTCCCATGGCAATGCTCGGGTTTGCTCAAAACAAGACCTGACCGAGCGCGAGTCGCCGAGACCAATCCCCCACCTCCCATCCAATTTCTGCAACTATACGTCCAATCATTGCAGTTTTAGCATCTCTCACGACACCGTAGGGTCCGGGCATCCGCATCTCTGGGAGGAGTGACATGCTTAGAACCACCGTTGCCGCCACGGCCCTCTGCACCGCCTTCGCGTGGGCAGTTCCCCTTGCCGCCACGGCGGGAAAGCAGGACGACACCATGCGCGTCGCCCTGGCCGAGGAAATCCTGAACCTCGACTACAACTACACGACCAAGCGCGAATACATCATCATGGCGGAGTTGACCGACGCGACGCTCTTCGATCTCGACCCCGAGACGCAGGAGTTCGCGCCGGCCGTCGCCACCGAGTGGAGCTGGGTCGACGACACCACGCTGGACGTGACCCTGCGCGAGGGCGTGACCTTCCACGACGGCTCCGCGCTCACCGCCGAGGACGTCGCCTATACCTACAACTGGATCGTCTCCGAGGAGAGCGAAGCCCAGGCCAAGGGCACCATCGAGCGCTGGCTCGACCGCGTCGAGGTGACCGGCGACCTGTCGCTGCGCTTTCACCTGAAGACCGTCTATCCGCTGGTTCTGCGCGACATGGCGCAGCGGGTGAAACTGCGCCCCGAAGGCGCCTATCGCACCGAGGGCGGCGAGATCGACGAAAGCGCGATGGCCATCGACCTGATCGGCGCGGGCCCCTACCGGGTCGTGTCCTTCGAGCCGGGCCAGGAGGTCGTTCTGGAGCGCTTCGACGCCTATTGGGGCGAGGCACCGGCGATCGAGAATGTCGTGGTGCGCAACCTGCCCGACATTGGCACCCAGCAGGCCGAGCTGATGTCCGGCGGTGTCGACTGGATGTTCAAGGTGCCGCTCGACGTGGCGGAATCCCTTGGCAGCACGCCGCAGGCGACGCATCTCTCCGGCCCCGACCTGCGCGTCGGCTTCCTGGTCCTCGATGCAGCCGGCTACACCGACGCGGACGGCCCGCTGACCAACGTGAAGGTCCGGCAGGCGGTCAACCACGCGCTGAACCGCGAGGAGATGGCCGAATACCTCATCGGCGGCTCCTCCGAGGGCATCCACACGCCCTGCCACCCGGCGCAGTTCGGCTGCACCGAGGATATCGCGGCCTATCCCTACGACCCCGAGAAAGCGCGCGCGCTCCTTGCCGAGGCCGGTTATCCCGATGGCTTCCCGCTGGAGCTCTGGGCCTACCGCGACAAGCCCGCGGCCGAGGCCATCGCCGCCGATCTCGAGGCCGTCGGCATCGACGTGAACCTGCGCTACGTGAAGCTCGCCTCGCTCAACCAGGCGCGCGCGCAGCAGGAGATCCCGGCCTATTTCGGGACCTGGGGCTCGGGCGGCACCGCCGATACCGCGGCCATCGCCCGCGTGCATTTCTCGAGCGACAGCGACCGCAATCTCTCCGGCGACGCGGAGCTGACCGAAACCGTGCTCGCCGCCGAGCAGACCGCGGACCCCGAGCAGCGCAAGGCGCTATACGAGGAGGCCCTCACGACCATCGCCGATCAGGCCTATTGGGCGCCGCTGTTCTCCTATTCGCAGAACTACCTCGTGAACCCCGACCTCGACTTCCCTCTCAGCCCCGACGGGCTGCCGCGTCTCGACAACGCGTCCTGGAAGTGACCTGACATGGTCCCGCGCCCATGATGGCGCGGGACCAGCACGAGGCGGAGGAGACCACATGCTCAGATACATCCTGCAACGCGGCGCGCTGGCGCTCGCGGTGGCCTTCACGGTCTCGCTGGCGACCTTCTTCCTGCTGAATGTCGCGACCGACCCCGCCTATGCCATCGCCGGCGAGGACGCGACTCCGGAGGTGCTGGCGCAGATCCGCGAGACCTACGGGCTCGATCGGCCGCTCGCCACGCGCTATTTCGACTGGCTCGGCGGCGTGCTGACCGGCGATTTCGGCGAAAGCTACTACTGGAACAAGCCGGTGGCGGAACTGGTCGCCTCCCGCGCACCGACGACCATCGCGCTGGCCCTTTCGGCGCTTTCGGTGACCATCCTGATCTCGATCCCGCTGGGGGCCTTGGCGGCGCTCAAGCCCAACTCCTGGGCCGATCGCTTCGCGCTCGGCGTCGCGGTCTCCGCGCAGGCGGTGCCGAACTTCTGGCTCGGGCTGATCATGATCATCCTCTTCGCCGTGACCGTACCGATCTTCCCGGTCTCGGGCGACGACACCTGGCTGCACTTCGTCCTGCCCGCCTTCGTGCTGGGCGCCAGCTCGGTGCCCGCGGTGATGCGCCTGACGCGCACCGGCCTCATCGAGGTGATGGACAGCGACTACATCCGCACTGCCCGCTCCAAGGGGTTCCGCGGCATGCCGCTTTTGACCCGCCACGCCATGCGCAACGCCATCCTGCCGGTCGTCTCGGTGCTGGCGGTGCAGCTCGGCCAGAAGTTCGGCGGCTCGGTGATCACCGAGAGCATCTTCGCCATCAACGGGCTGGGGCGGCTGGCGCTCGAGTCGATCCTCGGCTCGGACATCCCCACGGTGCAGATGCTGATCTTCGTCTTCGCCCTCGTCTTCGTGGCCATGAACCTCCTGGCCGACATCCTGAACGCTGCCCTGGACCCGAGGATCCGCATCGGATGAGCCTGACCCGGACCACCCCCGCCCAGACCGACCCGACCCAGCCCCTGGCCGCGGAAAGCGCCGCCGAGGCCACCCAGCGCACCCCCGAGGCTCTGCCGCCGACGCCACGCCGGCTGGCCCTGACCCGGGCGCGCGGCCACGGCGGGCTCTTGATTGGCGGCACGATCATCGCGCTTCTGGTGCTGGTGGCGATCTTCGCGCCGCTGCTCGCGCCGCATGATCCCTTCGCCCAGTCGCTGAGCGCGCGGATGCTGCCGCCCGTCTGGGCCGAGGGCGGCAACCCGGAATACCTGCTTGGCACCGACCAGAACGGCCGCGACTACCTGAGCCGGCTGATCTACGGCGCGCGTATCTCGCTGATGATCGGCCTCGGCGCCGCCTGCATCGGCATGGTGATCGGCGTCACCCTGGGCGTGGTCGCGGGCTATTTCGGCGGCTGGATCGACCACGCGGTGAGCTTCCTTCTGACCGCCCAGCTGGCGCTGCCCGGGCTGCTCCTGGCCATGGCGCTGGTCTTCATCATCGGCCCGTCGGTCTGGGTGGTGATCTGCATCGTGGGTGTGCTGCACTGGACCTATTACCTGGTGGTCACCCGCGCCGCGACCCAGCGCATCCGCAGCCTGGACTTCGTCGCCGCCGCGCAGGCCGCGGGCGCCAGCCCCGGCCAGGTGATCCGCCACGAGATCCTGCCCAACCTGGTCAGCGCGATCATCGTGATCTTCACCTTCGAGCTCGGCATCGCGATCCTCGCGGAATCGAGCCTGTCCTTCCTCGGCGTTGGGATCCAGCCGCCGATGCCCTCCTGGGGCCTCATGATCGCCGAGGGTAAACAGGCGATGTTCTACCGCCCCTGGCTGGTGGTGCTGCCCGGCCTCTGCCTCTTCGCGCTGGTGATCGGCGCCAACCTTCTTGGCGACGGCCTGCGCGACGTGACCTCGCCCGACGGGAGGAACTGATATGACCATGCTCGAGATCGACAACCTGTCCGTCTCCCTCGACCTGCCGGCCGGCCCGCTGCACGCGGTGCGCGACGTCTCGCTCAGCCTCGACCGTGGCGAGAGCCTCGGCATCGTCGGCGAAAGCGGCTCGGGCAAGTCCATGTCCGCCCTGGCGCTGATGCGGCTCCTGCCACGGCGCGCGGGCATGACGGCCGATGCGATGCGCTTCGACGGCACGGAGCTCACTCGGGTGGACGAGGCGACATTCGCCCGCGACTACCTGGGCCCGAAACTGGGCATGATCTTCCAGGAACCCATGACCTCGCTGAACCCGGTCTACCGGATCGGGCGGCAGCTGACCGAGGCGAGCGTCCGGAGCGGCAAGCTCTCGGCCTCTGCAGCCCGGGAGCGCGCCATCGAGCTCCTGGACCGCGTCGGCATCCCCGAGCCCAGGGCCCGCATGGCGCAGTATCCCCACCAGCTCTCGGGCGGGCAGCGCCAGCGCGTGATGATCGCGATGGCGCTGATGATGGAGCCGGACCTGCTGATCGCGGACGAGCCCACGACCGCCCTCGACGTCACGGTGCAGGCCCAGATCATGGAACTGCTGGCCGATCTGCGCCGCGAGATGGGCATGGGCATGATCCTCATCACCCACGACCTGGCCGTGGTGGCCCGCAACGTCGACCGCGTCGCGGTGATGTATGGCGGCGAGGTGGTGGAATCCGGCGCGGCCGCCTCCGTGCTGCGCGAACCGCGCCACCCCTATACCCGCGCGCTTCTCGGAGCGATCCCGCGCACCGACGGCCCGGTGCGCAAGCTCGAGGCGATCCCCGGCACGGTGCCGTCGCTCTATGCGCGCCCCCGGTCGTGCGTCTTCGCGCCGCGCTGCGCACAGGCCCGGCCCGAATGCACCGTGTCCCGCCCGCCGGTGCAGGGAGACGCGGGTCACTGGCGGCGCTGCGTGCTGGCCGACGCCGAGCTGCGCGCGGCACAGCAGGCCCCCGAGGTGATCGAGCGCGCGCGGACCGGTGCTGCCGAGACCGCGCTCGAGGCCCGTGGCGTCAGCCGGGTCTTCCAAAGCCGCAAGGGTCTGTTCGGCCCTCCGCACGAAATCCGCGCCGTCGACAATGTCGACCTCAGCGTGCACCGGGGCGAGATCCTCGCCCTCGTGGGCGAAAGCGGCTCGGGCAAATCGACGCTCGCGCGCATGTTGCTCGGCCTCGATGCGCCGACCTCCGGGGAGATCCTGCTCGACGGCATCCCCGTCTCTGACATGGCCCCGATGGACCGGGCCGGCCGCGTGCAACCGATCTTCCAGGACCCCTACTCCTCGCTCAACCCACGCCGAACCCTGGCCGAGATCATCGCCCGCCCGCTGGCCCTGCGCGGCGAAGGCGACGCCGGGTCGCGCCGCAAAAAGGCGCGCGAGATGATGGAGCTCGTGCGCCTGCCGGACCGCCTTCTGCACTCCTATCCGTCGCAGCTGTCGGGCGGGCAAAGACAGCGGGTCGCCATCGCCCGCGCGCTGGTCACCGACCCGCGGATGCTGGTCTGCGACGAGCCGACCTCCGCGCTCGATGTCAGCGTGCAGGCGCAGATCCTGAACCTTCTCAGCGAGTTGCAGCTCGATCTGGGCCTGACCTGCCTGCTCATCACGCATGACATGGCGGTGGTCCACCAGATCGCCACCCGTGTCGCGGTGATGCTGAACGGGCAGTTGATCGAGACCGGGCTGGCCGAGGATGTGCTGGTTCGGCCCCAAACGACCTACACCAGGCGCCTTCTCGCGGCGGCGCCGAGGTTCGAACACGACGAGGCAGCGAGCGAGGAAATGGCGCCATGAAACACGACCGCGCGCAGACCGTCACGCCGGAGACGCTGTTCTCCCAAGCCTCGCTCTGGCAATCGTGGCTCGACGTCGAGGCCGCCCTCGCCCGCGCGCAGGCAGAGATCGGCATGATCCCGGCCTGGGCGGCCGAGGACATCAGCCGCCACGCCCGGATCGAGGCGATCGGCGAGGATCGCATGCGCGCCTCCATCTCTCGCACCATGGCCCCGGTCCTGTCGCTGACCCGTTGCCTTGCCGAGGATGCGGGCGACGCGGGCCGCTACGTGCATTGGGGGGCCACGACGCAGAACGTCATGCAGACCGGACGGCTCCTGCTGATCCGCCGTGCCCGCCGGGGGCTCGATCAGGCCCTCGCCGAGGCCTTCGACCGGCTGGCCGCGCTGGCCTTGAGCCATGCGGAGACGCCGATGGCCGGGCGCACCAACCGCCGCCACGCTGTGCCGATCACCTTCGGGTTCAAAATCGCCGGCTGGATCGAAGAGCTGACCCGCGCGGCCGACCGCCTGGACGATGCCGGGCGGCGCGCGTTCCGGCTGCCCTTCGGCGGCGCCGTGGGCGCCTTCCATGGCTACGGCGAGGATGGTCCCGCGCTCATGACGGCGCTTGCGCGCGAGCTGGACCTGGGCGAGCTCGCGGTGCCTGGCCGAACGGTGAACGACCTCTTCGTCGAGTTCGTGATGCAACTCGGGATGTTCGGGATGACGACCGAACGCATCGCCCGCGAGGCCTACACCCTCATGACCGAGGAGATCGGCGAGCTCAGCGAACGTCTCGACGAGGGCGTCGTCGGTAGCTCCACCATGCCGCACAAGGTCAATCCCAAGCACGTGGTCCGGCTCCAGGCCGACTGCGCGCGGCTCCGCTCTCAGGCGGCGCCTGCGATGGAGGCGGGTTTGACCAGCCACGAGGGCGACGCCGCGGCGAACCACCTGCTGTCCTCGGTGATCGACACCGCCCTGCCCCTTGGCTGGACCGTGGCCCGCGACCTCGCACGGCTGCTCGACCGGATCGAGGTCCACCCGGAGCAGATGCGCGAGAACCTGATGCGCTCGGGCGGGCTGGTCGCCACCGAGCGGCTGATGATGGCGCTGGCGCCCGCGACCGGGCGGGCGGAGGCGCATGACCTCGTGCATCACGCCGTAGAGGAGGCGCTGGCGAGCGGCTGCGCGCTGGAAACCCGGCTGCTCGAACACCCCGAGGTGCGCGCCCTGGGCGAGGCCGAAGTGCAGGCGCTTCTCGATCCCGCGGGCTACACCGGCCAAAGCGCCGCCATCGCGCGGCGCCTGGCCGAAACCGCCAAGGCGCGTGCTGCAGCACTTCGCGGCTGAGCCGTCAGATCAGCTCGAGCATGGCAGCGGCCGCCGGATCGGCGGCGCGCCGCGCCTCGATCACCGCGCTCACCGCGTCGAGAAAGGCCGTCGCCAGGGGCGCGCGCGGCCCCGGCGCATGGATCGCCGCATAGGTGACCGGACGCGGGCCGACCAACGGGCGCAGCACCGCCTGGTCGCCGGGCAACAGCTCGACCGAGGCGCGGTCGGTCAGGGTGATCCCCAGCCTGTCGCGCACGAGTTGCAGCGCCACGATGCTGGAGCTCGTCTCGACCGCCACCTGCGGCTCATACCCGCTGACGCCGAGCACCTGGTCCAGCCGGTCGCGCCAGCGCTGCCCGGGCCGCAGAGCGACGAAGCGCTCGTGGGCGATGTCCTCGACCGTCAGCTCGTCGCGCGCCGCCAACGGGTGATCGGACGGCATCAGCACCTCGGTGCCCGCCTCGAGGATCGGCTCCACGTCGACATCCAGGATCGCGTTCTCGACCGGCAGCGAGATGAGGCCCAGGTTGTAGCTGCGAGCGGCCACCTTGCTTTCGATGTCGAAGCGGGTCTCGACGTTGAGCGAACACTGCATCGAGCGCCCCCCGGCCTCCATATGCGCCAGCGCCGGAGACACCAGCGAGCGGGCGATCGGCGCGGCCGTGACCAGGGACAGCCGACGGTGCGAGCGATTTCGGATATCGGCGGCCAGCGTGGGGATTTCATCGAGCCCGTCGAGCGTCTGCACCACCCGCCGGTAGAAGATATCGCCGTCATCGGTGAGCACGAGCTGGCGCTTTTCGCGGCTGAACAGAGAGATATCGAGCTCCTGCTCCAGCAGCGACAACAGCCGGCTGGCCGCCGAGGCCGAGACATTGAGCTGGCGCGACGCCTCGGCCAGCGAGCCGGTCAGCACGATCTGCCGAAAGAGCTGAAGAGACTTTAGGTTCATGCAGTCGACCGCGCCTTCGGCCTGGTTTCATGCGCCGAGGCGCGGAGATCTCGCGTCACTTTTGGAGGGCACCCTCTTCGCTGAAATCCGCAGCACCCGACGTAACACCTCGACGGTTTCACTTTCTCGGCTCCCACCGAGGCAATACTGCGATGGTGAGAAAGAGCAATCAAGGCGACCGAAGGCTCACAAAGTCCATGGTTTGCGGGTATAACGCTTCGATCGGATACCCGCGTGGCAACGGCCGCTCCCGATATGCACAGGTCCCTGGAGTTTGCGGGATCGGCGCCGCCGAATAGGGCGAGCCGGGTCTCCGAGTCGTCATTCGTCGCGTAGGACTTCCATGAAGACGCTGGCCGGGAAACGCTCCTTCACCGAAAAGATAGGAACGGTCAAAATGGGCAACGAACGCCAGTGGACCTGGTCGTAGTTAAGCACCTTCTCAGCTCCGGGTGCTCGCACATCCAGAGGCTCTGCCACGAGGCGGATCGCATCAGCCACCACGCTACACTATCTCTTTCCGCATCAGCTATCGAGCTGATGCTTTGTCCAGTTCAGGGTTCGTTCTGTCCATGTTCGCGGACGTTCCGCGGCGAGCCACTCCCTCAAGACACCCGTAAGTCCTTGATTATCCTATTCTATAATTCGGAGACTCCCGCGTGATCGCCACGTCGTGCACGTGGCTCTCGCGCAGGCCCGCGTTGGTGATCCGCACGAAGCGGCAGCCGCGGCGCATGTCCTCGACGGTGGCATTGCCGGTGTAGCCCATGGCGGCGCGCAACCCGCCGACGAGCTGGTGCAGCACGGTGCCCGCGGCGCCCTTGTAGGGGACCTGGCCCTCGATACCCTCGGGGACGAGCTTGTCGGTGGCGGCGTCCTTCTGGAAGTAGCGGTCGGCCGAGCCGCGCGCCATGGCGCCCATGGAGCCCATGCCGCGGTAGGCCTTGAAGGAGCGGCCCTGGTAGAGGATCACCTCGCCCGGGCTCTCGTCGCTGCCCGCCAGCATCGAGCCCACCATGGCGCAGGAGGCGCCGGCGGCGATGGCCTTGGCGAAATCGCCCGAGAACTTGATGCCGCCGTCGGCGATGATCGGCACGTCGCCGGCCGCCTCGGCGCATTCCATGATCGCGGTGAGCTGCGGCACGCCGACGCCGGCGACCATCCGGGTGGTGCAGATCGAGCCCGGCCCGATGCCGACCTTGACCGCATCGGCGCCCGCGTCGATCAGCGCCCGGGTGGCCTCGGCGGTGGCGACATTGCCGGCGATGACCTGGACCTCGTTGGAGAGCCGCTTGGCCCGGCTCACCGCCTCGATCACGCCGCGGCTGTGGCCATGCGCGGTGTCGATCACCACGATGTCGACCTCGGCGTCGACCAGCGCCTCGGTGCGCTCGAAGCCGCTGTCGCCGACCGAGGTGGCCGCAGCGACGCGCAGCCGTCCAAGCCCGTCCTTGCAGGCGGTGGGGTTGACCACGGACTGTTCGGTGTCCTTCAGGGTCAGGAGACCGGTGAGCTTGCCCTGGGCGTCGGTCACGAGCAGCTTTTCGATCCGCCGCGCCTTCATCAGGTTGATCGCCTCCTGCCGGTCGGCGGGTTCGGTCAGCACCGCCAGCCGCTCCGAGGTCATCATCGCGTGCACCGGCGTGTCGTCGCGTTCGGCAAAGCGCATGTCGCGGTTGGTCACGATGCCGACCAGGCGGTGAGCCTCGTCGACGACGGGGAAGCCGGTGAAGCCGTAGCGCTCGGTCAGGGCGCGGGCGTCGCCCAGCGTCTGGTTCGGCGTCAGCGTGATCGGGTTGTAGACGATGCCGCTTTCGAAGCGCTTCACCCGGCGGACCTCGCGGGCCTGTTCCTCGACCGAGAGGTTCTTGTGGATCACCCCGATGCCGCCCGCCTGGGCCATGGTGATCGCCATGCGGCTCTCGGTCACGGTGTCCATGGCCGAGGACAGGAGCGGGATGTTCAGCGACACCGCCCTGGTCACGCGCGTGCGGGTGTCGGCGGTCGAGGGCAGGACCTCGCTTGCGCCGGGCAGAAGCAGAACATCGTCGAAGGTGAGCGCCTCGCGAATCTCCATGAGCAGACCTCTCGGGTTGGAGCCTCGTTTGGCGCTTCCCTATCGCACGCGACCGAAGGATTGGAAAGGCGCATTCGGGGAAAATCTGGTGGGGTGGATGGGGGTGGTCGGGTTCGGTTTGCGGATTGGGGGCGTGGGGTGGTGGCTTTGCGGTGGCGGCGCGGGTTGTGGGCTGGGGTGTCTTGAGCGGAACGGGTGTGGCCGGGTCGCGCAGAGACGGCCCGCATCAGCCCCCGGCCTCGCCCCCGCCCCCATCTCAACGCGCCCCACCAGAGGGCGCGCCGGACCGGGGGTCGGCGCTGCTGACCTCCGAGCGAGGCGCTTTTTCCCAGCAAGGGCAGGACTAGCGACGATCTTAGCACGCCACCCCAAGAAGCGCCGGCCCAAGGGGCCGGTCCGGCGCGCGCCCGGCACCTTCGGTGCTATTCGGGCGCAAGGAGGCGCGAGGGAAGCGAATGATTGGCGTAGATTGCGAATGGGGTTCAGAGAAAGCCGCTGCGCAGCGCGCAAAAAACATAGAAGACAAGGCTGCCTTCAGATTTCGTGATCCGCCCGAGACCAATCGGCCCTCCCGCTCTCAACAAGCGCTTCCAGAGGGCGCGCGCCGGACCGGGGGCCGGCGCTGCTGACCTCTGAGCGAAGCGCTTTATCTCAGCAAGGTCAGGACGAAAGACAAGCTAAGCGCGCCACTCCAAGGAGCGCCGGCCCAAGGGGCCGGTCCGGCGCGCGCCCGGCATCTTCGATGCTGTTCGGGCGCAAGGGGGTGCGTGGGAAGGGAGCGATGGGTTTAAGTTGCGCAGGAGGTTCAGAGCACGCCTCTGCCAGCGGCACCAAAACTTAAAACACATGCTCCTCCCATGCCTCCCGGCTCCCACAGATCAGACGACCCGCCGCCTTCTCCGCTCCCGCGGCCACCTCCTCCGCGCCCCGCACGTCCATCCCCCCACTCCCCCCTTGCCAGCCCCGCCCACCGCGCTCAAAACTCCCTCCCATGACCCATGGCTACGACACCGGCCGGCTGAACCTGCCCTTCACCGGCATCTGCACCTTCGCCAAGAAACCCTTCGAGCCCGACTGGAACCGGCTCGACGCCGATGCGGCGATCCTCGGCGCGCCCTTCGACGGGGGCACCCAGTGGCGGCCGGGCGCGCGCTTCGGGCCGCGGGCGGTGCGCGAGGCCTCGACGCTCTTCTCCTTCGGCCATTCCGGCGCCTACGACCACGAGGACGACGCCACCTACCTCGGGCCCGACGTGCAGATCGTCGACATGGGCGACGCCGACATCATCCACACCGACACCCAGCAGAGCCACGACAACATCGAGACCGGCGTGCGCGCGGCGCTCAATGCCGCCGCCCTGCCGGTGGTGATCGGCGGCGACCACTCGGTCAACATCCCCTGCCTGCGCGCCTTCGACGACCAGGGCGACATCCATATCCTGCAGATCGACGCCCATCTCGACTTCGTCGACGAGCGTCACGGCGTAAGGCACGGCCACGGCAACCCGATGCGGCGGGCGGCGGAGCGGCCCTATGTCTCGGGGCTGACGCAGCTCGGGATCCGCAATGTCTCCTCCACCGCCAAGGAGGGCTACGACGACGCGCGCGGAATGGGCTCGGACATCCTTTCGGTGCGGCAGGTGCGCAAGCTCGGGCCGCGGGCGACGGCGGCGCGGGTGCCGCGGGGCGCGCGGGTCTATGTCACGCTCGACATCGACGCCTTCTGTCCCTCGATCGCGCCCGGCACGGGCACGCCCTCACATGGCGGCTTTCTCTACTACGAGGTGCTGGAGCTCCTGCAGGAGATCGCCCGGCAGAACGAGGTCGTGGGCCTCGATCTCGTCGAGGTCGCCCCGGCCTATGACCCGGCAGGCGTAACCTCGATCCTCGCGGCGCAGGTGCTGATGAACACGCTTGGCTTCATCTTCCACGCCCGCGCGGCGGGCGGCTGAGCGGGATGTAAGCGCTCAAAGTTTGGGCAGCGGGACGGGTCGCTCGCGGCGATGGCTCGGAGGACCGAGCCGGTCTCCTTGGCTTTGGAAATAGGCGGCCCGCAGATTGTCGCCCCTTACCCGTTCACATGCATCCCAGCGCCGCCGGTCCACCAACCCACTCACACACTCTCTCAGCCCTGCCCCTGCTCGTCCCGCCTCCCCGCTTGACCCACACCGCGCCCCTCAATCGCACCTCCACAACACAACCGAGATCCCCACCCTGCCCCCGCCCTGCCCGCGGCTCGGCGGCAACCCGCCGCCTCACACCGCGCGCGGGGGCTTGAACTCCGGCGCCGAGGGGCGTTCAAACGGAAGGGAGACTCCAGCCCCCACCGGACCCTCACCCTCATGCCGCAGCCGCTCAACGGCCTTGTCATCCTCGATCTCACCCAGGCGCGCGGAGGCCCCTTCGCGGCGCTGAGCCTGGGCGAGCTGGGCGCTAAGGTCATCAAGGTCGAACGCCCCGGGACAGGCGACGCCGGCCGCGCCGTGCCGCCCTTCAAGAGCGGCAAGAGCGCGCTGTTCGCCGCCCAGAACCACGGCAAGGCCTCGATCGCGCTGGACCTGCGCAGCGAGACGGACCGCGTCACCTTCGAGCGGCTCCTGGCCCGCGCCGACGTGCTTCTGGAAAACTTCCGCCCCGGCGCGCTCGAACGGCTGGGCTACGGCTGGGAGGCGCTGCACGCGGCCTACCCCGGGCTGATCTACGGCGCCCTCTCGGGCTTCGGTCAGACCGGGCCCGAGGCCACCCGGCCGGGCTACAGCGGCATCGCCGCGGCCCGCGCGGGCCAGATGGGCCAGGGCCACACCGGCCAGGCCGAGGTCGCGGGGCTCTACCTCGCGCAAGGGGTGCTGGCCGCCCTTTACGACCGCAGCACCACCGGGCGCGGGCGTCGGGTCGATGTCTCGCTCCTCGACACGGAGTTTGCGCTTCTCGGTCCCGCCTTCGCCGCCGCGGCGGCGGGCAGCAAGACCCCCGAGGAAGGCGCCCCGCCGCCCTTCGCCCCGGTCGAGACGCTGGAGGCCGCCGACGGCGCCTTCGTCCTGGCCGCGGCCAGCGACAAGCTCTTCGAGAAGCTCTGCATCGCGCTGGCGCTGCCGCTCAGCGAGGATCCCCGCTTTGCCCGCGCCGAGGCGCGCTGCGCCAACGCGCGGCTCCTGAAGCGGCTGATCGAGGCGGTGACGCTCGAGCAGACCCGCAGCCACTGGCTGCAGAAGCTCACCGCCGCCGGCATCCCCGCCGCGCCGATCCAAAGCCTCGACCAGGCGATTAAGGACCCCCAACTCCTGGCCCGGACCATGGTGGTCGACGTGCTCGACCGCAACGGCCGCAAGGCGCATCTCGCCCCCGGCAACCCGATCAAGATCTCGGGTGCCGAGGACCGCTCGGCCCGGGGCCCGGCGCCCGATCTCGACGGCAACCGCGGCGAGGTGCTGCGCTGGCTCGACGAGGCGTGAGGCCGCAGCCCGCGCGGGCGGCTTTCACTTCCCGCAAAACCTCATATGGTGCGCGCAACGAATGCGCCCCCGAGAGGAGTCCATGAGCCAAGATCCCCTCGTCGTCTTCACCCCCTCGGGCAAGCGAGGCCGCTTCCCCGTGGGCACCCCCGTCCTGACCGCCGCGCGCAAGCTCGGCGTCGATCTCGATTCGGTCTGCGGCGGCCGTGGCATCTGCTCGAAGTGCCAGGTCGCGCCCTCCTTCGGGGAGTTCTCGAAACACGGGCTGACCTCGCGCGAGGAGGCGCTGTCTGACTGGAACCGGGTCGAGGCGCGCTACGACGAGAAGCGCGGGCTGAAGCCCGGGCGGCGGCTCGGCTGCCAGGCCGAGATCCGCGGCGACGTCGTGATCGACGTGCCGCCCGAAAGCCAGGTGCACCGGCAGATCGTGCGCAAGGCCGCCAGCGCCCGGGCGATCCCCATGGATCCCGCCACCCGGCTCTATTACGTCGAGGTCTCCGAGCCCGACATGCACGAGCCCTCGGGCGATCTGCAGCGGCTGGAGACGGCGCTGCGCCGCGAATGGGGCATCGAGCGGCTCGAGGCCGACCTTTCGGTCATGGCGAGCCTGCAGCCGACCCTGCGCAAGGGCGGCTGGAAGGTCACCGCCGCGCTTTACCGCGACCACGCGGGCGGGGCGCACAAGCTTACCGCGCTGTTTCCGGGCTTCCACGAGGCGGGGCTCTACGGGCTCGCCATCGACCTCGGCTCGACCACCATCGCAGCGCATCTGACCGACCTCGACACCGGCGCGGTGATCGCCTCCTCGGGGCTGATGAACCCGCAGATCCGCTTCGGCGAGGACCTGATGAGCCGGGTCTCCTACGCGATGATGAACCCCGGCGGCGACCAGGAGATGACCCGCGCCGTGCGCGAGGCCATCGACCG
The DNA here is from genome assembly GCF_054552075.1 of Roseivivax sp. NCBI lineage: Bacteria > Pseudomonadati > Pseudomonadota > Alphaproteobacteria > Rhodobacterales > Roseobacteraceae > Roseivivax > Roseivivax sp. The sequence continues at coordinate 228,288 of NZ_JBTOLZ010000003.1, read as the reverse complement.
GCTCGCGGTCGAGATCGCCGGCGAAGCGGGCATCGACCCGGCGCATATCCTGGAGCTGACCTTCGTCTGCAACCCGGTGATGCATCACCTGCTCCTGGGCCTCGACCCGGTGGAACTGGGCCAGGCGCCCTTCGCGCTGGCGACCTCGGAAAGCGCGCGGCTGACGGCGCGGGATCTCGACCTCGGCCAGCTGCGCGACGCCGCGCGGGTCTACGTGTTGCCCTGCATCGCGGGCCACGTCGGCGCCGATGCGGCGGCAGTGGCGCTCTCCGAAGAGCCCGGCAAATCCGAGGACCTGGTGCTCATGGTCGATGTCGGCACCAACGCCGAGATCCTCCTCGGCGACACCTCGCGGGTGCTGGCCTGTTCCTCGCCCACCGGCCCGGCCTTCGAGGGGGCGCAGATCTCCTCGGGCCAACGCGCCGCGCCGGGCGCCATCGAGGCGATCCGCATCGACCCCGAGACCAAGGAGCCGCGCTTCCGGGTGATCGGCTGCGGGCTCTGGTCCGACGAGCCGGGCTTCCTCGAGGAGGTCGGCGCCTCGGGCATCACCGGCATCTGCGGCTCGGGCATCATCGAGGCGGTGGCGGAACTGCGCATCGCGGGGCTGATGGACCCCTCGGGGCTGATCGGCTCGGCCGAGCAGACGGGCTCGGCGCGCTGCGTGCCCGAGGGGCGGACGCATGAATACCTGATCTGGGACGCCAGCGCCGAGGGTGGCCCGCGCATCACCGTGACCCAGGGCGACATCCGCGCGATCCAGCTGGCGAAATCGGCGCTTTACGCGGGCGCGCGGCTCCTGATGGACGAACGCGGGGTCGAGAAGGTCGACCGCGTGGTCCTCGCCGGGGCCTTCGGCGCGCATATCTCGCCGCGCCACGCCATGGTGCTGGGGATGATCCCCGACGTGCCGCTCGACAAGGTGACGAGTGCGGGCAACGCCGCGGGCACCGGCGCGCGCATCGCGCTCTGCAACATCGCCCGCCGCGCCGAGATCGAGCGCATGGTGCGCGAGATCACCAAGGTCGAGACCGCCATCGAGCCGCGCTTCCAGGAGCATTTCGTCGCCGCCAACGCGATCCCGCACAAGACCGACGCCTTCCCCGAGCTCGCGCGGCTGGTCACCCTGCCCCAGGTCAGCTTCGGCGCCGGCGCCGACCGCGAAGGCGGCCGCCGGAGACGGCGGCGGGGGTAGGTCTTTGTCGCTGTGCGCTGTGACACGGCGGACCTGCGGGCTTTGCCGTCATTTGGTCCGGCACTGTGATGGCTTAGCAGTCGGCTAGTTCGGCGCCGTGGAGTTTCGCTCGGCCCTGTCTCGCCTCGATCCCACAGAGTTAACGAAACCTTTAGGTATCTGCCGTTTAGACGAAGGGCGTGACTGTGCGCGCGCCCGGAGCCCTCTGCCTTCGGTCTTAAAGTTGTCAGTTGACAACCCATCAGCCGGAGGCTACATATTGCGGCGACCGAAACACCCGGACCGGACCATCGAAGAGGCGCTGCGCGCGCTGGAGGACCTCGGGTGGTCGGTTCGGAAATCCAAGGGCCGCAGCGCCCATGCCTGGGGCATGGTGCGCTGTCCCGAAAACGCCAAGGACCTGTGCCGCAACGGGGTGTTCTGCCAGAACCAGGTCTGGAGCACCCCGCGCAACCCGACGTCCCATGCCCGCCAGCTTCTGCGTAAGGCGCAGGGCTGCGTCATCGCCCGGGACAAATCGCAAGAGTGAGCCCGTGAGTAAGCCCATGAGTGACGCCACCGAGTTCGAGTTCGACCTGGTCTTCGCCCTGCCCCGCAAGGACCTGGACCAGGACGCCCTGACCGATGCGCTTTTCGAGGCCGGCTGCGACGACGCGCTGATCGGCTTCGGTGCGCCGGGGATGCTGGGCCTCGCCTTCACCCGCGCGGGCGACGAGGCCGAGGCGGTGATCTCCGACGCAATGCAGGCCGCGCTCTCCGCCCTGCCGGAAGGCACGCGGCTGCGCGAGGTGAAGCCCGATCTGGTCAGCCAGGGCGATGTGGCCGCGCGCCTGCGGGTGACGCGCCAGGCGCTGCAGAAGCGCGAGTTGCCGCCTCCCTCGATCGGCGGGCTCTACCGCGCCGCCGAAATGCAAAGCGCGCTCGAGGCGCAGCCCGGCAAGGTGCAGGCGGCGCTTGAGGACGCGCGCGCCTGGTTCGCCGCCGCCCCCGCCGCGCAACGCATCAACGCGCGCCTGAGCCTCGAGGGCTGAGCAGTCCTCGGAGACAGTGGTGTTCGCGTCGCCAGGCTGTGGCGTGACGATCGGGTCAGAACGGAGCGCCTTTGCTGTCGATCATGGGCGCATCGACGCGCCGTCCGGTCATATTCTTTCGCGTCTTAGAAAACCGTGCAGTGGCCTGCGCGCCATGCGGTGCCGATCCCGCGACCCGCATGGCAGCCAGGAACTGGCTCCGTGTTCCCGCTCCACACGCTAGGTTAGCGGTGATGGGCCATCACGGCCCCAAAACAAGCCCGCGAAAGGTCAGCCCTCCTTTCCCAATCCGTCGCCCCACCCCGCAGAGACGCAACTATCGCAAAGAAATCCGCCCCCGCGCGGCAACATTTTCTGCGCTTTCGCGGTTGACCACGGCCCGGCGCGACCGTAAACGGATCAGGCACGCAGTCAGGAGCGCCCGGATGACCGGCATTCTCGTACTTATCGTAAGGACATGGCGCATGGGCCGGTAACGGACACCATAACGGTACCCCATGCGCCCTCGGACCCCCGGGGGCTTTTTTATGCGCGCAAGACGAAACGCCTTTAACGGAGTAGATCGATGACCAAGGCGATGACCGGAGCGAAGATGGTTGTTCAGGCCCTCAAGGACCAGGGCGTGGACACGGTATTCGGCTATCCCGGCGGCGCCGTGCTACCGATCTACGACGAGATCTTCCAGCAGAACGACATCCGCCACATCCTGGTGCGCCACGAGCAGGGCGCGGTCCATGCCGCCGAGGGCTATGCCCGCGCGACCGGCAAGCCGGGCGTCTGCCTCGTGACCTCGGGGCCCGGGGCCACCAACGCGGTGACCGGGCTGACGGATGCGCTGATGGATTCGATCCCGATCGTGGTTCTGACCGGCCAGGTGCCGACCTTCATGATCGGCTCGGACGCCTTCCAGGAGGCCGATACCGTCGGCATCACCCGCCCCTGCACCAAGCACAACTGGCTGGTGGACGACACCAACAAGCTCTCGGCGACGATCCACGAGGCCTTCCACGTGGCGACCAACGGCCGGCCCGGGCCGGTGCTCGTGGACATCCCCAAGGATGTGCAGTTCGCCAGCGCCGCCTACCAGCCCAAGGCCCAGGCCAAGACCCGGCGCTACCAGCCGCAGGTCAAGGGCGACATGGAGATGATCACCCGCCTCGTCGAGGCGATCGAGAACGCCGAGCGGCCGGTCTTCTACACCGGCGGCGGGGTGATCAACTCGGGCCCGGCGGCGAGCCAGCTGTTGCGCGAGCTGGTCGATGCCACCGGCATTCCGATCACCTCGACGCTGATGGGCCTCGGCGCCTACCCGGCCTCGGGGCGGCACTGGCTGGGCATGCTGGGGATGCACGGGCTCTACGAGGCCAACCTGGCGATGCACGGCTGCGACCTGATGATCAACGTCGGCGCCCGTTTCGACGACCGGATCACCGGCCGCATCGACGCCTTCTCACCGAACTCGCAGAAGGCCCATATCGACATCGACCCCTCGTCGATCAACAAGGTGATCCGCACCGACATGCCGATCATCGGCGACGTGGCCCATGTCCTCGAGGACGTGCTCAAGGTCTGGAAGTCGCGCGGCCGCAAGATCAACCGCGAGGGGCTGCAACGCTGGTGGGCCTCGATCGAGGACTGGAAGAAGGTCGACTGCCTGTCCTTCAAGCCCTCGGCCAAGACCATCAAGCCGCAGCACGCGCTGCAGCGGCTCGAGGCGCTGACCAAGGACCGCGACCGCTACATCGCGACCGAGGTCGGCCAGCACCAGATGTGGGCCGCGCAATACCTGGGCTTCGAAGATCCGAACCGCTGGATGACCTCGGGCGGGCTCGGGACCATGGGCTACGGCTTCCCGGCCTCGATCGGGGTGCAGACCGCCCATCCCGAGGCGCTGGTGATCAATGTCGCGGGCGAGGCCTCCTGGCTGATGAACATGCAGGAGATGGGCACCGCGGTGCAGTTCCGCCTGCCGGTCAAGCAGTTCATCCTCAACAACGAGCGCCTGGGCATGGTGCGCCAGTGGCAGGAGCTCCTGCACGGCGAGCGCTATTCGCACTCCTGGTCCGAGGCGCTGCCGGACTTCGTGAAGCTGGCCGAGGCCTTCGGGGCCAAGGGCATCCAGTGCGACGATCCCGCCGACCTCGACGAGGCGATCCTGGAGATGATCAACCACGACGGGCCGGTGATCTTCGACTGCGTGGTCGAGAAGCACGAGAACTGCTTCCCGATGATCCCCTCGGGCGAGCCGCACAACAAGATGCTCTTGGGCGAGGCCTCGACCAAGGACGCCATCGGCGCCTCGGGCGCGGTCATGGTGTGAGCCATCGCAGGGGGGCCCCCGCGTCCCCCTGCCGCCGCAAGCGCAACTCCGGCCAGATCCAGACAGAAGACCAGGAACCCACATGTCCGCACTGAAGATCAAGAAGGGCTCGACCAAGCATTCGGCCTACAACCTGCGCCCCACCTTCTCGGAGGTGATCGAGACCCACACCCTGGCGGTCATCGTCGACAACGAGCCGGGCGTGCTGGCACGGGTGATCGGGCTGTTCTCGGGGCGCGGCTACAACATCGACAGCCTGACCGTGGCCGAGATCGACCACGAGGGGCACCAGTCGCGCATCACCATCGTGACCACCGGCACCCCGCAGGTGATCGAGCAGATCAAGGCGCAGCTCGGGCGCATCGTGCCGGTGCACGAGGTGCATGACCTCACCGTCGAGGGCCGCTCGGTCGAGCGCGAACTGGCGCTCCTGAAGGTCTCGGGCAGCGGCGACAAGCGCGTCGAGGCGCTGCGGCTGGCCGACATCTTCCGCGCCCAGGTGGTCGACTCGACGCTCGAGAGCTTCGTCTTCCAGATCACCGGCACGCCGGAGAAGGTCGATGCCTTCGCCGATCTCATGCGGCCGCTCGGCTTGAACGAGATCGCCCGCACCGGCGTGGCGGCGCTGGCGCGCGGCACCTGATCCTTTCCTGATCTCTCCCGGGGCCCACGCGGGCCCCGATGCGCCTCAGGCGACCCAGAGCTCGGTTCCGGTGAAGGGGCCGAGCAGCCCCGGCCCGGGCTCACGCCCGTCGGCCGCATGGCGCACCAGAAGCGCGGCCAGCGTCTCATGCGTGCCGCGGCTCAACAACTTCGGGTTGCGGACCAGACGGTAGTCCGGCCGCACCTCCAGCTCGAAGCCGATCAGGTCCCCGGCATCGAGCCGCGCCTCCCCCTCGGGCAAGACCGCCCCCGGCTCCGGCAGGATGAAGGCAAGCTCCGCCTGGTCGTCGCACCAGACGACCGCCCTGCCCGTTTGGTAATCAGCCCATAAAATCACACCAATCATAAAACCGGTCCCTAAGAAAATTACGCGCCCCGAAGTCCCAGTTTTCATTAAGACTTCTGACATGAAAACGCCATTTTTCACATTTCTGTCACCAATTTCGTGTCATTTGACAGAGACAGTGACGCTCATTAGCGTCATTTACATGCGGTATTCGGGACACCAGGGCGGAGGCTCGATCCGGGCACGGAAGCGGGCCTGCCATGCGTGAGGGGCGTCCCACGCGCGTTTTCACGCGCCCCCAGGACGACCCTTCGGAGTTGCGCGCGCGATTCGGGCGCAACCTCCGAGAGCTGAGCAGCCGGGCCCATTCGATCTCCGCGCTCTGCCGCGAGCTCGGGATCAACCGCACCCAATACAACCGTTACCTGAGTGGCGAAAGCTTCCCCCGGCCCGACATCCTGCACCGGATCTGCACCCATTTCGGCACCGACGCGCGGATCCTTCTCTGCGATGTCTCCGAGATCGAGGCCGAGCGGCGCGAGCTCTCCGCCCTGGCCGAGGTCGCGGGTTTCGTCGGCGCGGCCGAGCGGCGCGGGCCTTCCGAAGGCGAACTGCCGAGCGGCTTCTACCGCTTCTCGCGGCGCAGCTATATCGCCGAAGAGCTCTTCCTGACGGCGGTGGTGAAGATCTACCGCGCCGCCGGGCGGGTCTTCGTGCGCGGCTACGAGCACCGCCGCATCGCCCGTGAAAAGGGCCTGCCGGTCGACCGCTACACCCGCGAATACCGCGGCGCGGTCCTGCCCCAGAGCCATGGCATCGCCGCGCTGGTCAGCCGCCGGGGCGGCGAGACGGCGAGCCTCAACTTCCTGACCCGCGCGCCGAGTCTGGCCAACAACTTCTGGGTCGGCTTCACCGCCCGCACCGTCGCCGAAAGCGGCACCGGGCGGCTGATCGAACGGCTGGTCTTCGAATACCTGGGCAGCGGCGTCGCGGATGTGCTGCCCGCCGCCCGCGAGGCGGGCCTGCGCGGTTTCGCCGAGCTGCCGCCGATCCACCGGCAGCAGCTGCGGATCAACGATCCGATTTCCTGAGCCTCAGTCCTCGCGCGCGTCGGCGCGGCTCTTGCCCGAGACCTTCAGCGCCAGCGTCGCCGCCATGAAGGGATCGAGGTCGCCGTCGAGCACGCCGGAGGTGTCCGAGGTCTCCACGCTGGTGCGCAGGTCCTTCACCATCTGGTAGGGCTGCAGCACGTAGGAGCGGATCTGGTTGCCCCAGCCGGCCTCGCCCTTCTGCTCGTGCTGGGCGTTGATCTCGGCGTGGCGCTTTTCCAGCTCCATCTGGTAGAGCCGCGATTTCAGCGCCTTCATGGCGATGTCGCGGTTCTGGTGCTGCGACTTCTCGGACGAGGTCACGACGATGCCGGTCGGATGGTGGGTGATCCGCACCGCCGAGTCGGTGGTGTTGACGTGCTGGCCGCCCGCCCCCGAGGAGCGATAGGTGTCGACCCGGATGTCGGCGGGGTTCACCTCGATCTCGATGTTGTCGTCGACCACCGGGTAGACCCAGACGCTGGCAAAGGACGTCTCGCGCGTGCCCTTGCCGAAGGGCGAGATCCGCACCAGCCGGTGCACGCCCGACTCGGTCTTGAGCCAGCCGTAGGCGTTCTTGCCGGAAATCTTGTACGCCACCGACTTGATGCCCGCCTCGGAGCCCGGCTCTTCGGACTGCAGCTCGACGTCGTAGCCCTTGGACTCGGCCCAGCGGACATACATCCGCTGCAGCATCTGCGCCCAGTCGCAGGCCTCGGTGCCGCCGGCGCCGGCGTTGATCTCGAGGAAGGTGTCGTTGCCGTCGGCCTCGCCGTCCAGGAGCGCCTCGAGCTCCTTCGAGGCGGCGGTCTCGGCCAGGCTGCGCAGCGCGGCTTCGGCCTCGGAGATGATCTCCTCGTCGCCCTCGGCCTCGCCCATCTCGATCAGCTCGACCTGGTCGGCCTTCTCCTGCGAGAGGCTGCGGTAGGTGTCCATGGCGTCGACCAGCAGCTGGCGGTCGCGCATCAACTTCTGGGCGGCGGCGGGATCGTTCCAGAGGTTGGGATCCTCGACCCGGGCGTTGAACTCCTCGAGCCGGTGTTCGGCGGTCTCCCAGTCCAGCCGCTGGGCGAGAAGCGCCAGGGATTTCTCGATCCGCTCGACATTCTGTTCGGCCTCGGCGCGCATGGGTGCTCCGTCTCAATTCGCTGGGTCAGCGCGTGATAACGCAAGGGGCATGGGCCCACAAGAAGGGTGGTCGCGGCAAGCGGGTGGTGCGGGGCTTGGGGGCTGGAGGTGCCGGGGTGCGGTCGTTGGGGGATGCCCGGGCGGGCGCGGGCGCGCCCTGCCCTCGGCGTCTTTCTCTGCGCCTTGAGCGCGGGTCAGATGCCCTTAGAGGCGCGCCAACATGCTCACCCCTCCGGGCTCAATGCGCAGAGGCAAGCGCCTCGCCTAGCCCGGTGCGCACCGTCGCGAGCGACGCTAAGAGCGCCGCCGCTCCGTCCGGTCTCAGTAGAGCCCGCCCGAGGACAGCGTGCCGAAGCTCGCCTTGGGCCCCACCACGGCCTTCTTGCCGGTCGAAGTGGTGACCTCGCGGCTGCCGCCGCCGGGCTGGATGATGTCGAAACCCGAGCCCATGGCCCAGCCGCCGTCGAACTGGATGCCGAACATCGGCTCCATGCCCTCGCGGAAGCACTCCGAGACCACGTTGTCGCCCGAGGCGCCGTCCCCCAGCCGCGCGCCGGTGAAACGGTCGATGTTGATGAACATGCATTCCTCGGGGATCGCGAAGGCGCCGCCGCCGAACTTCTGCACGGCCTCGGACATGAACTGCTGGAACACCGGCCCGCAGATGCCGCCGCCCGAGGCGCCGCTCCCGAGGCTGCGCGGCTGGTCGTAGCCGATGTAGCAGCCCGCCACGATGTTCGAGGTGAAGCCCACGAACCAGACGTCCTTGGCGTCGTTGGTGGTGCCGGTCTTGCCCGCGGTGGGCACCGACAGGTTCACCGCGCCCGAGGCGGTGCCGCGATCCACCACGCCGCGCATCATCGAGGTGAGCTGATAGGCGGTCACCGGGTCCATGATGCGTTCGCGGTTGTTGGCGATGGTCGGCGCCTCGCCCTCGGGCAGGTTGGCGTCGTAGCAGTTCACGCAGACGCGCTCGTTGCCGCGCTGTTTCTCGTGGTTGTAGACGGTGTTGCCGTAGCGGTCCTGCACCCGGTCGACCAGCGTCGGCTCGACCCGCTCGCCGCCGTTGGCGAACATCGCGTAGGCCGCGACCATCTGGAAGAGCGTCGTCTCCTCGGAGCCGAGCGCATTGGCCAGGACCCGCTGCATGTCCTCGTAGACGCCGAAGCGCTCGGCGTAGCGGGCGACCGTGTCCATGCCGATCTCCTGCGCGAGGCGCACGGTCATCAGGTTCCGCGAGCGTTCGATCCCGGTGCGCAGCGGCGTCGGCCCGTAATACTGGTTCGAGGCGTTCTTCGGCCGCCAGACACCCTGGGGCGTGTTCACCTCGATCGGGGCGTCGACGACGATGGTCGCCGGGCTGTAGCCCGAGTCGAGCGCGGCGGCATAGACGAAAGGCTTGAAGGAGGAACCCGGCTGCCGCTTGGCCTGGGTGGCGCGGTTGAAGACCGAATGCTGGTAGGAGAAGCCGCCCTGCATGGCGATCACCCGGCCGGTGTTGACGTCCATGGCCATGAAGGCGCCCTCGACGCGGGGCACCTGGCGCAGCGACCAGCGCAGGAAGCTGCCGTCCTCGTCCGAGGTCATGGCGCGCACATGCACCACGTCGCCGCGTTCGAAGTTCTCGAAGAAATCGCCGCGCAGCCACTGGATGTCCTCGCGCGGGACCTCGCCTTCGCCTTCGCCCTCGATGCCGAGGGTCAGGCTGTTCTCGGCCACATCGAGAACCACCGCGGGCAGCCAGGGGTTCTCGAGCGTGATGTCGCGGGCCACGGTGACACCGGAGAGCGCACCTTCCCAGTCCGACAGCGCCTCCTCGGGGATGGTCTCGCCGGTGCCGCGCCAGGTGCCGCGGCTGCGGTCGAAGCGCTCGAGCGCGCCGCGCAGCGCGCCGGCGGCCTCGCCCTGCATCTCGGGATCGAGCGTCGCGCGGACCGAGAAGCCGCCCGAGAAGAACTCGCCCTCGCCGAAGTCGCGGCTGAGCTGGCGGCGGATCTCGTCGGTGAAATAGTCGCGCGGCGGCAGCTGCTTCTGGAAGGGCTCGAAATCGCCCGCCTGCACCGAGCGCAGCGGCATCTCGCGCTCGCGCTCGTAGGTGGCCGCGTCGATATAGCCGTTCTCGTGCATCTCGCGCAGCACGTAGTTGCGCCGCGACATCAGCCGGTCGGCGTTGCGCACCGGGTGGAAGTCCGAGGGCGCCTTGGGCATCGAGGCCAGGAAGGCCGCCTCGTGCGGGGCGAGCTGCGACAGGGTCTTGTTGAAATAGGTCTGCGCCGAGGCGGTCACGCCGTAGCTGTTCTGGCCCAGGAAGATCTCGTTCAGATAAAGCTCGAGGATCTCGTCCTTGCTCAGCGTCTCCTCGAGACGGGTCGCGAGGATGATCTCCTTGATCTTGCGCTCGGCCCGGCGGTCGCCGCCCAGGAGGAAGTTCTTCATCACCTGCTGGGTGATCGTCGAGGCCCCGCGCACGTCCTGCCCGCGCGAGCGCACCGCGTCGAAGACCGCCGCGGCGATGCCGCGCGGGTCGTAGCCTTCGTGGTTGTAGAAATTCTTGTCCTCGGCCGAGATGAAGGCCTGTTTCACCAGGTCCGGGATCTCCTCGGCGGGGGTGAAGAGCCGCCGCTCCTGGGCGAACTCGTCGATGATCTTGCCTTCGGTCGAATAGATCCGGCTGATCGTCGGCGGGGTGTATTGCGCCAGGCTTTCATGGCTCGGCAGGTCGCGGCCGTAGATCCAGAAGACCGCGCCGATGGAGATCGCCACGGCAAGGACGCCAAGCGTGACCAGCGAGAAGATCGCGCCGAAGAAGGACAGGATGAACCGGATCATGACAGCTTTCCCACGAGGAACGTCGATCGCATTACAGACTCCGCGCGCAGGCGTCAAAACACGATCTTTTTGAGCTTCGGCGGGGTCCCGCGCAGCGGCACCCCGAATGTCGTCATTTGCGCCGCAGACCTTCGAGCGCGGCATCCTCGATCAGCCAGGCCGACAGCCCGTCGCGGATGCCCGCGGCCATGCCCGCGCGCCAGGCGCCGTCCTGCAGGTTGCGCAGCTCCGCCGGGGTCGACAGGTAGCCCACTTCGATCAGGACGGAAGGGATGTCGGCGCTTTTCAGGACCGAGAAGCCGGCCGAGCGCAGCGGGCGCTTGTGCACGTTGCCGGTGGCGTTGTCGATGCCCGCGACCAGCGCGCGGGCCAGCGCCGCGCTGCGCGGCGCGGTGTCGAGGCGGGCGAGATCCATCAGCACGTCGGCCACCCGGTCGTCGGTCCGCGCGAGGTCGAGCCCGGCCAGGATGTCGTCGCGGTCGTGCCGCGCGGCCAGCGCCGCCGAGGCCGCGTCCGAGGCCTCCTCGGACAGGGTGTAGACCGTGGCGCCGCGGGCGATGCCCTCGGCCAGCGCATCGGCATGCAGCGACAGGAAGACATCGGCCTCGGCCTCCTGGGCGGCGGCGACGCGCGCCTCGAGGGAGACGAAGACATCCTCGTCGCGGGTCATCGCCACCTCGAAGCCGCCGGCGCGCAGGAGCACCTCCTTCAGTTCGCGGGCGAAGATCAGCATCAGGTCCGACTCGTCCGCCCCGCCGTGTTCGGCGCCGGGGTCGATGCCGCCGTGGCCGGGATCGAGCATGACCCGTAGGGGGCGGCCTTCGCGGCCGCCGCGCGGGCGGGCGGTGACGGGGGCCGGGTCCGGCAGGTCCCAGCGCGGATCGCGCGGCGCGCCCGCCGCGGCGGCGAAGCTTTCGGCGTCGGTCGGCTGCAGCCGGACGGTCAGCCGCGCGGTGCCGCTGTCCTCGGCGATGCGCAGGCCCGCGCGTTCCACCGCCATGGGTTCCTCGAGCAGCGCCACAAGCCGGGTCCATCCTTCGCGGTAAGGGCCGGTGCGCACCTCGCGCACCCGCTCGGAGCGGTCGAGCGCGGGGTCTTCGACGCCGCCCCAGTCGACCTCGCGGAAGTCGAGCACCAGCCGCTGCGGCGCGTCGAGGGTGAAGATCCGCCAGGGCACGCCCTGGCTCAGCGCCAGCGTGATCTCGGTGCCCCGGCCCCAGCCCAGGTCCTCGATCCCGCTTTGCGCGGCGTCGAGCCGCGCCAGCGCGCCAAGCGCGGGCTCCTGCGCGCGCGCGCCTTCGGGCGCGCCGAGGCCCGCCAGGGCGAGGCCCAGAAGTAATGCGATCCGCCTGATCATCCGCCCGATCTCTTGCCCGTCTCACGCGAGTATAATGAAGCCCCGCGCCGCCGTCTGCCCTTTGCGGGCCCCCGTGACGCGCGGGGAGTTGTTGGCGCGGGGGGCCTATTGTCGCGGCGGGGCGTGGTGGCTGCGCTCAGCTAAGTGCCTGCGGACCGCCCGCTCCGTTCCCCGAGGCGGCGCGCCCTAAGCGAACAGCACCAACCCACCCGCGCAGGCCCCGCCGCCCGCGCTCAGCTCCGCGCCTCCATGAAGGCCTTGAGCCGCGCCAGACCCTCCTCGATGTCCTCGCTTGCCCGCGCGTAGGAGAAACGCAGCGTCTGCCCGCCGCGCGCAGGGTCGAAATCGAGCCCCGGCGTCACCGCGACCCCGGCTTGCTCCAGGATCTCCGCGGCGAAGGCCCGGCTGTCCGTCGTCAGATGCGACACGTCGGCATAGACGTAGAAGGCCCCATCGGGCGGCGCGATGCGGTCGAAGCCCGCCTTGGGCAGCCCCTCGAGCATCAGCGCGCGATTGCGGCGGTAGACCGCCATGTTCTCCTCGAGCTCGTCGCGGGCGTCGAGCGCGCCAAGAGCCGCCACCTGCGCCGCATGCGGCGCGCAGATGAAGAGGTTCTGCGCCAGCCGCTCGACCTGGCGGAGCTGCGCCTCGGGCATGACCATCCAGCCCACGCGCCAGCCGGTCATCGAGAAATACTTCGAGAAGGAGTTGATCACGCAGAGGTCGTCGGAAATCTCCAGCGCCGAGACCGCCCGGCCCTCGTATTCGATGCCGTGGTAGATCTCGTCCGAGATAAAGGCGGCGCCCCGGTCCTGCGCGCAGCCGATCAGGTCGGAGAGCGCCGCGCGGTTCAGCATGGTGCCGGTGGGATTGGCCGGCGAGGCCACCATGAGCCCCTGCCAGTCATGCGGCGCGAGGTCGGCGGGCGTCGGCTGCAGGCGGTTCTCGTCCGAGGATTCCACCTCGCAGGCCTTGAGGTCCAGCGCCCGCAGGATCTGCCGGTAGGAGGGATAGCCCGGCCGCCCCAGGGCCACCGTCTCGCCCGCGTCGAAAAGCGCGGTGAAGGCCAGGATGAAGGCCCCCGAAGAGCCCGGCGTCACCACCACCCGCGCGGGGTCGAGATCGACGCCATACCATTCCTTGTAAAGCCCCGCGATCCGCGCCCGGAGCGCCGGCAGACCCAGCGCCACGGTATAGCCAAGCGCGCCGCTTTCCATCTCGCGGGCGAGCGCCGCGCGGGCGGCTTTCGGCGCCGCGGTGCCCGGCTGGCCGACCTCCATGTGGATGATCCGGCGCCCCGCCTCCTCGGCCGCGCGGGCCTGCTCCATGACGTCCATCACAATGAAGGGATCGACATCGCCCCGTCTTGAGTTCCGCATCTTGCCCTCTCTAAAGTCGCGCCATGTCTGAAAGGAGCGGGGCGGACAGTCAATGCGGGCGATCCGGGTCTTGATGCTGAGCCTCTGCCTGGCGCTCGTGGCGGGCACGCCCGCGCGGGCGCTGACGGTGCTGCGCGACGCGGATATCGAATACGCCCTCGACGAGCTCGCCCGCCCGATCCTGAACGCCGCGGGGCTGAGCCCCCGGGCGGTGAAGATCCTGCTGGTCGACGACCCGAGCCTCAATGCCTTCATCGCCGACAACCGGCACATCCTGATCCATTCCGGGCTGGTGCTGAAGCTCGACACCGCCCGCGCGCTGCAGGCGGTGATCGCCCATGAGGCCGCCCATATCGCCAACGGCCATATCCCGCGCCGCGCCGCCAACATGCGCTCGGCGCGGACCGCGGCGGGCTTGGGGCTGGTGCTGGCAGGCGTGGCCGCGACGCAGAACGCCGAGGCCGGGCTGGGCATCGCCATCGGCACCTCCTCTTCGGCGCTGCGGCGGCTTTTGGCCCATACCCGGGCCGAGGAAGCCTCGGCCGATCAAAGCGCGGTGCGCTACATGCTGCGCGCGGGCATCGACCCGGTGGGTGCGGTCGAGGTGATGGAGATCTTCCGCGGGCAGGAGGCCCTCTCGGTCTCGCGGCAGGATCCCTACATGCTGACCCATCCGCTGTCGCGCGACCGGCTGCGCACGCTGCAGGCGCTGGCCAAGGCGCATTCCGCCGACATCCCCCAGGACCCCGGCGCGGCCTATTGGTTTGCCCGCGCACAAGGCAAGCTCTCGGCCTTTCAGCGCCATCCCGGCTGGACGCTGAAGCGCGCGGGCGACAGCGCCACGACCGACATCCGCCACATGCGCGAGGCCGTGGCCCATCACCGCCGCGCCGACAAGACCCGGGCGCTGCGCGCGCTCGAGGCGGCGCTGGCGCTGCGCCCGAACGATCCCTTCCTTCTCGACCTCAAGGGCCAGATCCTGCTCGAGAGCCGCGAGGCCCGGGCCGCGATCCAGGCCTACCGCCAGGCGACCCGCTTCGCCCCCGGCCATCCGCTGATCCTGGCCGGGCTTGGCCGGGCACAGCTTGCCGCCGGGGATGCCCGCGGCGCGCTTTCCGCGCTCGAGGCCGCCTATGCGCGCGATCCCCAGGATCCGCGCTTGCTTCGTGACCTCTCGGTCGCCTATGCCCAGACCGGACAGACCGGCATGGCCTCGGTCGCGACCGCCGAACGCTACGCCCTGCAGGGCCGGCTGGCCGACGCCAAGATCCACGCCGACCGCGCCCTGGCGCTTCTGCCGCGCGGAGCCCCCGCCTGGCGCCGCGCCGAGGACGTGGCCCTCATCGCCCAGAGCGCCGCAAGGCGCCGCTGAGCCCGAGACATGACCAAAGGAGCCTTCATGCTGAAACCCGCCCTGACCGCCCTGGCGCTGCCCCTCGCCGGCGGCGCCACCGCGCAGACCATCGACGTGACCGACATGTCCGAGGCCGAGCGCGGCGCCTTCCGCGCCGAGGTCCGCGCCTATCTGATGGAGAACCCCGAGGTCATCATCGAGGCGGTGAACGCGCTCGAGGCCCGGCAGGCCGAACAGGAGGCCGCCGCCGCCGAACAGGCGCTGACCGCCAATTCCGACGCGATCTTCAACGACGGCATGTCCTGGGTCGGGGGCAACCCCGAAGGCGACATCACCGTGGTGGAATTCATGGACTACCGCTGCGGCTACTGCCGCCGGGCCAAGGACGAGGTCGAGGCGCTGGTGGCCGGCGACGGCAACATCCGCTTCGTGCTGAAGGAGTTCCCGATCCTCGGCGAGGCTTCGGTGATCATGTCGCGCTTCGCCATCGCCACCGGCAATGTCGCGGGCGAAGCCGCCTACAAGCAGGTGCATGACGCGCTGATGGAGATGACGAGCGAGCCCAGCGAGGCGGCGCTGCGCCGGCTGGCCGGGGGCTTCGACCTCGATGCCGACGCGATCCTGGCCGAGATGAACTCCGAAGCGGTGACCCGGCAGATCGCCGAGACCCGGCAGGTCGCCGAACAGCTGGCGATCCGCGGCACCCCGACCTTCGTGATGGGCGACCAGCTGGTGCGCGGCTACGTCAGCCTCGAGGAGATGCAGGAGATCGTCGCCGCCGAACGCCAGGAGGGCTGATGCCGGCACGCCATGGCCTGGCCGCGGCGCTCTGTGCGGGCATTGCGGCCACCCTGCCCTATGCCGCGCCCGCCGCGGCGCGGGACACCTCCACGATCCCGCAGGACAGCACCGCGCCGGAGGGCCTCTCCTCGATCCCCGAGGCGGCCCCCCGGCGCGGGGCGCAGAACACCCCCGAGAGCGCCGGGCAAAGGCCCGGCTTCGCTACGCCCGAGGCCCGCGCGGCCTTCGGCGCGGAGCTGCGCGCGCTGATCCTGGACGAGCCGGAGATCGTCGGCCGGGCGCTGACGCCCACGGTCCCGGAAGCCGCCGACATCTACGCCGAGGAGCGCGAGGCCGACCTCGCGACGCTCGCCGAGGCGCGCGCGGCGCTTTTCGATCCCGCCTGGCCCCGGCTCGGGGCCGCCGAGGCCGCACCCGCGCTCGCCTTCGTCACCGAGCCCGGCTGCCAAACCTGCGCCGAGGCCCAGGCCGAGCTCGTGAACCTGCTCGACAGGCTGGGCCTCACCGCCACCAGGATCGACGCGGGCAGCCCGCGCGGGGCCGCGCTCATGGACCGGTTGACGCTCGATGCCGTCCCGTCCTACGTGCTGCCCGACATGATGGTGCGCGGGCAGGTCCCCTCTTTCGTTCTCGAGCGATATCTCTCACCCTGAGGTCGCTGCCGCGGCGTGCCATCCGACCCTTTCCACGACGACACCCGCGCGGCGGCCCCGGAGGCTCGATGACCCTGAAGATCGACGTCACGCTCGATTACGCGCTTGATGCGCCCACCGACTGCCTGGTGCAGATCAATGCCGCCGCCCTGCACGACCAGGGCATCCGCGAGGAACAGCTGACCACGCATGGCGCCCAGGCGCGGATCAACCCCGCCGAGGACGAGATCGGCCTGCGGCTCTGGTTCCACGAGGCCGAGGCGCTGACGCTCGACTACACCGCCGAGGTGGCGATCGACCGCGAGGTCGCGGACGTGGCGAGCCTGCGCTCGGACAGCCCGGCGGACCTGCCGCGCGACGTTGTGAAATACCTCCTGCCCTCGCGCTACTGCCCCTCGGACAAGTTCATGAGCTACCTCTCGACCGCCTTCCCGGGGCTCGGCGGCGGCGCGCTGGTGGTCGAGATCGAGGAGTTCGTGCGCCGGAACTTCGCCTATGTGCCCGGCGCCTCGGGGCCCGAAACCTCGGCGCTCGAGACCTTCGTGACCCGCCAGGGGGTCTGCCGCGACTTCGCGCATATGCTGGTCACGCTGGCGCGCGCGGGCACCATCCCGGCGCGGGTGGTGAGCTGCTACGGGCTGAACGTGACGCCGCAGGATTTCCACCTGGTGGCCGAGGTCTTCCTCGAGGGGCGCTGGCACATGGTCGATCCGACCGGCATGTGCCGCCCCGACCAGATCGCCCGGATCTGCGTCGGCCGCGACGCCACCGACGTGGCCTTCCTGACAAGCTACGGCCCCGCCACGCTGATGCGGCAGAGCGTCATGGTCTCGGAACTCTGAGGCGCAGCGCGGGCCTCGCAAAGGCCCGCCCCCGCTCACTCGGCCGGTTCGGCCTCTTCGGGGCGCTCGGCCTCGCCGCGCTCGATCGCCTCGGCGCGTTTCTCGACCTCTTCGACGATATGGTCGATCATCTGGTCGTTGGACATCTTGTGGCTGGCCTTGCCCGCCAGGTAGACCATGCCCGAGCCCGCGCCGCCGCCGGTGAAGCCGACGTCGGTCATCAGCGCCTCGCCCGGCCCGTTCACCACGCAGCCGATGATCGAGAGCGACATCGGCGTCTTGATATGGGCCAGCCGGTCTTCCAGCGTCTCGACGGTCTTGATCACGTCGAAGCCCTGCCGCGCGCAGGAGGGGCAGGAGATGATGTTCACGCCCCGATGCCGCAGGCCCAGCGATTTCAGGATCTCGTAGCCGACGCGCACCTCCTCGACCGGATCGGCCGAGAGCGAGACGCGCAGCGTGTCGCCGATGCCCATCCAGAGGAGGTTGCCGAGGCCGATCGAGCTCTTGATCGTGCCGGACATCAGCCCGCCCGCCTCGGTGATCCCGAGGTGAATGGGCGCGTCGGTCTGTTCGGCCAGCTGCTGGTAGGCGGCGGCGGCCATGAAGACATCCGAGGCCTTGCAGGAAATCTTGAACTCGTGAAAGTCGTTGTCCTGCAGCACCTTGATGTGGTCGAGCCCGGATTCGACCATGGCGTCGGGACAGGGCTCGCCGTATTTCTCCAGGAGGTGGCGTTCCAGCGAGCCGGCGTTGACGCCGATGCGCATGGAGCAGCCGTGATCGCGGGCGGCCTGGATGACCTCGCGGACGCGGTCCTGGCTGCCGATGTTGCCGGGGTTGATGCGCAGGCAGGCGGCACCGGCCTCGGCGGCCTCGATCCCGCGGCGGTAGTGGAAGTGGATGTCGGCCACGATCGGCACCGGGCTTTCGCGGCAGATCTCCTTCATCGCCTTGGCCGACGCCTCGTCGGGCACCGAGACCCGCACGATGTCGGCGCCGGCCTCGGCCGAGGCCTCGATCTGCGCCAGCGTCGCCTTGACGTCGGTCGTGGCGGTGTTGGTCATGGTCTGCACCGAGATCGGCGCATCGCCCCCGACCGGCACCGATCCGACGTGGATCTGGCGGGACTTGCGGCGGTAGATGTTGCGCCAGGGACGGACGTGGTTGAGGCTCATCGCCTGCTCCTTTCACCCGTGCGCCGCGCAGCTGCCGCGGCACCTCTTCAGGATCTAGCTAGTAGGCTGGCGCAGGGCTTGCAAGCCGCGCGGTCACTCCGCCTCGGGAGTGGTGGCGGCGCCCGAGATGTTCAGCTCGGCCACGACCCGGGCGAGATCCGCGTCGGTGTCGATCTCGGCGACCTGGTAGGTCGAAGACAGGTTGTCGACCGAAAGCGCCAGGTCCGAGGTGACCGAACCGCGCGGGCCGACGGGGCCGTAGGTGCGGCCCTGCATGGCGAAATAGACCGCGCCGGACTCGCCCACCCGCAGGGTCGGCGGCTCCTCGGTGCGCGGCACCTCGAAGGTGTCGCCGGCGTTCATGATCGCCTCGTAGATCACCGTGCCGTCGGCCGAGCGGACCCGCACCCAGGCGGGACGCACGGCCAGCATGGTGACGCCGGGGCCCGCCGCCTCGAGGACCTGCGGGCTTTGCGGGGCGGCATCGGCGGCTTCCGCCGCGACGCCGAGCGCCTCGGCCAGGGCGCCCTCGACGCCCGAGGTGGCGGTGTCGCGCTGGGTGCCGAGCGCCGCGAAGTCACGCGGCGCGCTGTCCGGCGTCTCGCCGCGCGGCAGGCTGCGGCGGTCGGCCTCGGCGAAGGCGCCGACGCTGGCGGGATCGAGCGTGGAGATCGGCGCGTCGCGGGCCACCAGCACCGGCACGTCCAGCGCCTGAGGGCGGTAAAGGCGATCGAGCGCCTCGGAGGAGGGCGGCGTGAAGACGCCCGCGCCCCCGGCATCGGCGGTCTCAGTGCCCTCGGCGGGCTCCGCGGTCGCGGCCTCCACGGGGTCGAGATCGGACAGCACCACAGGCGTCTGGTCGACCGGCGTCAGCCGCACGCGCTGCACTTCCTGCAGCACGCTCCAGCCGCCGTAGCCAAGCCCGCCCACCAGCGCCAGCAGCACCAGCGTGGAGCCGATGGCCCCCGGCTCGATCCGGCTCAGGAAACTGTCGCCGGTCGGCGCGAAGGAGATCCGCGGGTCGGCGAAGGGATCGCGGTCGCCCGAGACCGGCTCGGCCACCACGTCGCGCTTCTTCTTCACCGTCGAGGCGGCATCGGACATGCCGTGGGCGGTGGCGAAGCCGCTTTCGGTGCAGAACTGGGCGTAGGCTTCGTCCGGGTCGAGCCCGAGGTAGCGCGAGTAGGAGCGCACGTAGCCGGCGATGAAACCCGGGGTGTCGAAGGCGGTGGGGTCGCAATTCTCGATCGCGGCGATGTAATTCGCCTTGATCCGCAGCTCGCGTTCCACGTCGAGCAGCGATTTCCCCATGGTCGCGCGTTCGCCGCGCATTACATCTCCGAGGCGCACCTCGAAGTCGTCGTAGCTTTGCGGCACGACCGGGGGGTGTTCTTCATCAATTCGGGATTTGCGCCCGATCATGGCATCTGCCCCACTCTTCCCATGAGCCACCCGGCTGTCCGGTCCGGGAGACTATGCCACGATTCGTGTCGCGGCGTTATTTCCCGTCGTTATACCACAAAGCAACGGGAAACTAAGACTTTTGGGGATCAGGCACTCAGGTCGGCACGATTCAGCGCACAATGCGACCACAGCTCGTCCATGGCGCGGACGAGGTGATCGATCTCGCGCGGGCCATGCACCGGCGAGGGCGTGAAGCGCAGCCGCTCGGTGCCGCGCGGCACGGTCGGGAAGTTGATCGGCTGCACGTAGATCCCGTAACCCTCAAGAAGCATGTCGGAAAGCTTCTTGGTGTGCACCGGGTCGCCGACGATCACCGGCACGATATGGCTGCCGTGATCGATGATCGGCAGGCCCATGCCCTTGAGCCGGGTCTTCAGGATCGCCGCCTGGGTCTGGTGCCGCTCGCGCAGCGCCTGGTCCTGTTTCAAATGCGCAACAGAGGCCGCGGCGCCCGCCGCCACCGCCGGCGGCAACGAGGTGGTGAAGATGAAGCCCGGCGCATAGGAGCGGATCGCGTCGCACATCTTGGCCGAGGCCGCGATATAGCCGCCCATGACGCCGTAAGCCTTGGCCAGCGTGCCGTTGATGATGTCGATCCGGTGGGCCAGGCCATCGCGCTCGGTCACGCCGCCGCCGCGCGGGCCATACATGCCCACGGCATGGACCTCGTCGATATAGGTCAGCGCGCCGAACTCGTCGGCGAGGTCGCAGATCGCCTCGATCGGGCCGAAATCGCCGTCCATCGAATAGACCGACTCGAAGGCGATGAGCTTCGGCGCCGCCGGGTCGTCGGCCTCGAGAAGCGCGCGCAGGTGTTCGACGTCGTTGTGACGGAAGATGCGCTTGGCCCCGCCGTTGCGGCGCACGCCCTCGATCATCGAGGCGTGGTTCAGCTCGTCGGAATAGATGATCAGCCCGGGAAAGAGCTTCGGCAGCGTCGAGAGCGTGGCGTCATTGGCGATATAGGCGGAGGTGAAGAGCAGCGCCGCCTCCTTGCCGTGCAGATCCGCCAGCTCGGCCTCGAGCCGCTTGTGGTAGACCGTGGTGCCCGAGATGTTGCGCGTCCCGCCCGAGCCCGCGCCGGTGGCGTCGATGGCCTCATGCATGGCGGACAGGACCACGGGATGCTGGCCCATGCCCAGATAGTCGTTGCCGCACCAGACGGTGATCGGCGTCTCCTGCCCGTCGGGCCGGGTCCAGGTGGCGTGCGGGAACTGGCCCTGGCGGCGCTCGATGTCGATGAAGGTGCGGTACCGGCCTTCGTCGTGAAGGCGGTCGATCGCTTGGGTCAGTTGCGCGCCGTAGTCCACGCCGTGTCTCCTTCTCAGGGCGGGCCGGGCCCGCCGCGTCGCCGGTTTCGGTTCACTAAAGCGCGGATCCGCGCAAGACAACCGCTCCCGACCGCGACCGAGGGGCGCAGCCTGCCCCCTTCATATGGCCGCCCGCGGCCTTTGGGAAAACCCGCGTTCCGATCGGAAACAAATGGGTCCGTAGAAGCCGCAGCCCATCATTTCGCCCGAAACCGCCCCGGGGCAAGCCCGCGCGTGCCTGTCGCGACCATTTGGCAGGCGCCCGCGGGCGCCCCGGGGTCGCTCTGGACACCGCCTGCCCGGCTGATACCGTCGCGCCAAATCCGAACAGGAAAGGCCCTCTCCCCATGTCTCTCGACGCCGTTCTCTCTCGTATCGACCAGGATCTCGACGCCGCGCTCGACCGGCTCTTCGACCTTCTGCGGGTGCAATCGATCTCGACCGATCCGGCCTACAAGGCCGAATGCACCAAGGCCGCCGACTGGCTGGTCGAGGACCTGCGTTCCATGGGCATCGCCGCCGAGAAGCGCGAGACGCCGGGCCATCCGATGGTTGTCGCCCATGTCGACGGGCCGGGGCCGCACCTTCTGTTCTACGGCCATTACGACGTGCAGCCGGTCGATCCGCTGGAGCTCTGGCACCGCGACCCCTTCGATCCCGCCATCGAGGAGACCGAGGACGGCCGCGTCATCCGCGCCCGGGGCGCTTCGGACGACAAGGGCCAGCTGATGACCTTTGTCGAGGCCTGCCGCGCCTATATCGCCGAGAACGGCGCCCTGCCCTGCAAGATCACCTTCTTCTTCGAGGGCGAGGAGGAATCCGGCTCGCCCTCGCTGGTGCCCTTCATGAAAGAGCACGCCGAGGAGCTGAAGGCCGATGTGGCGCTGATCTGTGACACCACCATGGCCGCGCCCGGCCTGCCCTCCATCGCCACCCAGCTGCGCGGCATGCTGAAGGAGGAGTTCACCCTCAAGGGCCCGAAGATGGACCTGCATTCGGGGCTTTACGGCGGCCCGGCGCTGAACCCCCTGCGCGAGATCTCCAAGCTCGTCGCCAGCTTCCACGACGAAAGCGGCGCGGTCGCGGTCGAGGGCTTCTACGACGGCGTGCCCGAGCTCTCCGACGAGCTGCGCGCGCAATGGGCCAACGCGGGCTTCGACGAGGGCAGCTTCTTGGGCCGCATCGGCATGAGCCGGGCGCATGGCGAAGAGGCCTTTTCGGCGATGGAGCAGGTCTGGGCCCGCCCGACGCTCGAGGTCAACGGCATGTGGGGCGGCTACACCGGCGCGGGCACCAAGACGGTGATCCCCGCCGAGGCGCATTGCAAGCTGACCTGCCGGCTCGTCGGCGACCAGGACCCGGCGGCGGTGCGCCAGGCGCTGCGCGCCCATGTCGAGGCGCGGCTGCCGACCGATTCCGAGGTCGTCTGGGAAGGCTCGCTCGACGGGGCCAAGGCCTCCGTCATGGACATCACCCGGCCCGAGTTCGAGAAGGCCCGCGGCGCGCTGAGCGCGGAATGGGACCGCGAGGCGGTCTTCGCGGGCATGGGCGGCTCGATCCCGATCGCGGGGTATTTCTCCTCGATCCTGGGCATGGAGAGCATGCTGATCGGCTTCGCCAAGGATGACGACGCGATCCATTCCCCGAACGAGAAATACGACGTGCAGAGCTTCCACAAGGGCATCCGCAGCTGGGCGCGCATCCTCGAGGCGCTGGGGCAAAGCTGAGGGCGTCGAGCCCTGGCGCGGACGTGAAGGCGGCGCGCCAGGGCGCTGATCTTGCATGACAAATCACCCTCGGGCCTTGTGTGGCCCGGGGCGTCCCCCTACCGCCTCCACGCGAGCGCCGCCGGTGCTCCTTCTTTGCGCCACATTCTTTGGCGGTAATCGCCGGATGCAGAGGCGTTTCCGAAAACTCGACCAGGCGGATTTCCGGGCCCGCGTGACGCGGCTCGATCCGCATTACGCGCGCCACGGCGTGTCCCGCGCCCGGCCCCGGTCGAAGAGCGAGAGGCCGCTCCTTTGGGCCATGCTGGGCTTCAGCCTGAGCCTCTGCCTGACCGCGCTGGTGCAGAACCGCGCGGCGATCTCCGAGAGCCTGGCGCAGGGCAGCCTCGGCGCAGACCACCGGCTCTGGCTTCTGGGCGGGGTCACGGCGCTGGCGATCTACGGCATCCTGCGGCTGGCGGCGTTTGCGCTGCAGTGCCTCTTTGCCAAGCCCGCCCGCCGCGGCGCGCCGGGCGGGCTCGTCGTCGGGGCGCTCGGGGCGCTCCTGGTCCTGCAGGTGCCGAGCGAGACCTACCGCGCGGGCCTCGCGCTTCTCGGCGCCGAGGGTGACCGCATCGCCCGCGACGCCTCGCGCGGCGCGCAGGAGCGGCTGAACATCGACGCGGCGGAGCTGCGCTTCGTCTCGCGCACCATCGAGTAAGGGGTGAGAGACGGGCGGGTCGACGTGGAGAGATCGACGCCGAACCAGCAACTCATGAGCTTTCAGCGCCACTGAAAGAGTGGCGCTCATCTCATTGAAATTAATCGGATAAGTGTCGCAAAGCGCGGCATCCAAAAGACCGCCACCCACCCCCGACGCGCCCGCCTCTCAGATCACCCCGAAGAACCGTTCCGGCAGCTGATACTGCACCCCGTAGTCCTTCCGGTCGAACTGCCAGAACCCGGTCTCCCCGCGCGGCGCCCAGCTTTCCTGCATCTCGCGGCGCAGCCAGTCCAGCTCGAAGCCCGAACGCTCCTCGAGCAGCCGGAAGCTCTCGAAGACGACGCGGTCCTCGCCGCGCGCCTCGGCGAACCAGTGCCGTCCGATCGAGGTCTCCTTCACGCCCACGCCGATCTCCTCGACCACCGCGTTGCGGCGATCCATGGCGCGGACATACTGGCCGAAGTCGCAGAATTTCAGGTGGAAGAGATAGAGCCCCTCGGGCGTGTTGAGGTTTTCGGCCTTGGCGTAATGCCCGCCCCGCGACAGCTGCGCGGGCCGGCCCAGGACGCAAGGTTTGGAGTGATAGGGCAGAAGCTTCACGTGCCGGCGCGGGCCGAGGACATGGTCGCCCACCGGCGCCTCTTCGCGGTCGATCCGGTGGATCACGTCGAGCCCGATGGGCGTGTAGACCCGCGGCCGCCGCTTGGTCGCGAGCCAACCCAGCAGGTCCTGCCCCATCGCAGGGTCCATCACGACCAGCTCGTCGACATCGCCCACGACGACATGGGCGTAATAGCCCAGGAGCCCCGCCACCATGCCGTTCAGGAGCCGCCAGCGCTTGCGCTCGAACATCGGGTCGGCCTGGCCCGGCAGGCCGATGACGTTGCAGCCCGCCGCCATCTCGGCGACCTCCGCGCCGCGCCCGTGGTTGACCACGTAGCAGTTTTCCCGCCCGAAGAGCCCGCCGTAATAGCGCAGCCATTTGTCGAGGAAGAAGGTGTCGTCCCGCACCATGGTCAGGGCGGCGGCATGGGTCTGCATCTCTGCTCGGGCCTCCTTCGCGGGGTCTGAGGCCCGAGCTTAGCCCCGGCGGCGCGCGGCGTCAGCCCTCCGCGCGCGGATCGAGGAGCCGTTTCAACAGCCCGGTCTCGCTGACCTGGCCGAGAAGCGCGCCGCCCTCTTCGACGCCGACCGGCGCATCGGCCTCGGCGCAGCGGCGCATGACGTCGGCCACATGCATGTCGGCGGGCACGCGGACCTCGCAGGCACCCTCGGCGGGCTCCATGACGTCGCGGGCGGTCAGCACGCCGAGCGGGTTCATATGGGCGACGAACTCGGCCACGTAGTCGTTGGCGGGCTTGGAGTAGATCTCCTGCGGGCGCCCGCATTGCACGATCCGGCCGCCTTCCATGATGGCGATGCGGTTGCCGATCTTGAAGGCCTCGTCGAGGTCGTGGGAGACGAAAATGATCGTGCGCTTGAGCTCGCGCTGCAGCTCCAGCAGCTCGTCCTGCAGCTTGTTGCGGATCAACGGATCCAGCGCCGAGAAGGGCTCGTCCATGAGCAGGATCGGCGCGTCGGTCACAAAGGCCCGCGCCAGGCCCACGCGCTGCTGCATGCCGCCCGAAAGGTCGCCGACCTTGCGGTCGCCCCAGCCGTCGAGCCCGACGAGCCCAAGCTGCCGGTCGGCCTTCTCGAGCCGCTCGTCCTTGCTGAGCCCGCCCAGCTCCAGGCCAAGCGCCACGTTCTCGCGCACCGTGCGCCAGGGCAGCAGGCCGAACTGCTGGAAGACCATGGCGACACGGTTGAGCCGCATCCGGCGCAGCTCGGCCGCGGGCGCATGGGTCACATCGACCATGCCGCCGCCGTCGCTGACCTCGACCTTGCCGCGCACCACCGGGTTCAGCCCGTTGATCGCGCGCAGGAGCGTGGACTTGCCCGAGCCGGAAAGGCCCATGAGCACCAGGATCTCGCCCTCTTCCACGTCGATGGAGCAATCGTGCACGCCCAGCACCTGGCCGGTCTCGCGCTGGATCTCGGGGCGGTCCTTGCCGGCGTCCATCATCGGCAGGGCGGTTTCTGGTTCGTCCCCGAAGACGATGGAGACATTGTCGATCTTCACGGCATGGGTCATTTGCGGTCTCCCATGTTGAGGATGCGGTCAAGCATGATGGCCACGACGACGATGACGAAGCCGGATTCAAAGCCGAGCGAGGTGTTCACCTGGTTCAGCGCGCGCACCACCGGCACGCCCAGCCCGTCAGCGCCCACTAGCGCGGCGATCACCACCATCGAGAGCGACAGCATGATGGTCTGGTTCAGCCCCGCCATGATCTGCGGAAAGGCCGAGGGCATCTCGACCTTCCAGAGCAGCTGGCGCGGGGTGGCGCCGAAGGCGGTCGCCGCCTCCTTGAGCGCGGTCGGCGTCGAGGAGATGCCCAGGTAGGTCAGCCGGATCGGCGCGGGCACCACGAAGATCACCGTGGCGATCAGCCCCGGCACCATGCCGATGCCGAAGAAGACGATCGCCGGGATCAGGTAGACGAAGGTCGGCAGCGTCTGCATCAGGTCGAGGATCGGGCGCAGCGCGGTGTAAAGCTTCGGTCGATGCGCCGCGGCAATGCCGATCGGCACGCCGACGCCCATGCAGACCACGCAGGCCGAAAGGATCAGCGTCAGGCTCTCGAGCGTCTCGGTCCAGTAGTCCTGGTTCAGCACGAAGAGGAAACCCAGCGCCACGAAGAGGCAGATCTTCCAGTTGCGCTGCAGCACCCAGGTGATCGCCACGAAGGCGGCGATGACCACGAAGGGATGCGGGGTCTCCAGGGTCCAGAGGATCCCGTCGATCATCATCTCCATGAGCCAGGAGAGCGCATCGAGCAGGAATCCCAGGTTGCTGCGGATCCAGTCGAACACCGCCTCGGCGGTGTCCCCTACGGGTATCTTGTAATCGGTCAGCGTCTCGAGCATCGCGGGGCGCTCCTGGTTACTGGCGTATTGTTGATTGACGGGTCAATTAATCACGCTTTATGCTTTCATTGCAACCGGAGTCTGGCTCAAAGGGAATATCCACCCGGATGACCAAGGAAATTCGACGCCGCGCCGACCTGATCGAAGCCACCCTGCGCGAGATCGGCGCGGAAGGCACGCTCAATGTCACCGTGGGCAAGATCGCCCGCCGCGCCGGGGTCTCTCCCGGGCTGGCCTTCCATTACTTCGGCGACAAGGAGCAGCTCTTCCTCGCCGCGATGCGGGCGATCCTGCGCGCCTTCCACGGCCAGGTGGTCGCGGCGCTGCACGAGGCCGAGGGCCCCGCCGCCCGGCTCGAGGCGATCCTGCGCGCGAGCTTCGCGCCCAGCCATTTCGAGGATGGCGCGGTGGCGGCCTGGCTGAACTTCTATGTGCTGGCGCAGACCTCGCCCGAGGCGCAGCGGCTGCTGGCGCTTTATCACCGGCGGTTCCATTCCAACTTGGTGCACGACCTGCGCCCGCTGGTCGGCTCCGAGCGCGCCCATGGCGCCGCCGAGCGCATCGCCGGGCTGGTCGACGGGCTTTACCTGCGCTTCGCGCTCGACCGCAACGCCGTCGATCCCGCGCCCGCCATCGCCCAGGTGCTGGCCGCGCTCGAGGCCGAGATCGCGGCCTGAGGCGCGGCGTTCCGGGCCAGCGTTTTCAGTAAGGTTGGGTTCGGTCACCGCGTCGGATCGGTCCGCGCGAAGAGGCGCTCCGCGCTCGAGTCAGGCCGGTCCGCACGCAGCAGCACCCCGCCCCCGCGTCGGACCAGCCCGCGCGCGGCGGAGCTCAGTCCTCCGCGCCCTCTTCGGCGGGCGCGCCGCGGCGCGGGCGATAGCCCGTCGCCACCACGAATTTCTCCGAGGAATCGCTGCGCGAGGCCGGCGGCTTGACGTTGGCGACCTTGGTGAAGCGCTGCTTCAGCAGCGTCTGCAGCTCGGTCTCCGCCCCGCCGGCCAGCACCTTGGCCACGAAGGTGCCGCCCTCTTCCAGCACGTCGAAGGCGAACTCCGCCGCCGCCTCGCAAAGCGCCACGATGCGCAAATGGTCGGTCTGCTTGTGCCCCGAGGAGGAGGCCGCCATGTCCGACATGACCACATCCGCGGCCCCGCCGAGCCAGTCCTTCACCTTGGCGTCGGCGTCGTCCTCGAGGAAGTCGAGCTGGTGGATCTCGGCGCCGGGGATCGGCTCGACCTCCTGCAGGTCGACGCCCAAGACCCGGCCCTGGGCCTTGCCCGGCTTCTCGTTCAGCGCGTTGACCCGGCGCACCGCGACCTGGCACCAGCCGCCGGGGGCACAGCCCAGGTCCACGACCCGCGCACCAGGCACGAGGAAGCGGTATTTCTCGTCCAGTTCGAGGATCTTGAAGGCGGCGCGGCCGCGGTAGCCCTCGGCCTTGGCGCGCTTCACGTAAGGGTCGTTGAGCTGGCGCTGCAGCCAGCGCGTCGAGGAGAGCTTGCGCCCGCGCGCGGTCTTGACCTTGGTCTTCAGCTCGCGCTGCCCCCGGCCCGAGCTTTTCCGGTCTCCGATCTTCTTCGCCATGGTCCAAGTCTTCCCGTCTGCCAGCCTCGCGCGAGGGGCCTAGGCCGCGCGCCCCGCAGCCCGCGCCTTCGCACGGCGCCGCGGTTCAGTAAAGCGCGTCCTCGAGCACGCCGTCGGCCGACATCTGCGCGTAGAGCAGCCCCTCGCGCAAGCCCCGGTCGGCCACCGAGAGCCGATCGGTCGGCCAGCAGCGCAGGAGCGCCTGCAGGATCGCCGCGCCCGACATGATCAGCGCGTGCCGGTCCTGGCCGATGCGCGGATCGCGGCGGCGGCCCTCGGGGCCCATGGCCAGGTAGTTCTGGATCACCGCCTCGATCTGGTCGGAACTCATGCGCAGCCCGTCGACCTTGGTGCGGTCGTAGCGCTTGAGCCCGAGGTGCGAGGCCGCGACCGTGGTCACCGTGCCGCTGGTGCCGACGATCTGGAAACCCTCGCGCGCCTGTTCGTCCTTGTAGGGCGCGAACTCGGCGAGGTTCTCCTCGAAGTACCAGGACATGAGCGCGTAGCGCGCGGCGTCGTCCTCGACGTCCGAGAACTGGTCGCGCAGCGTCGCGACGCCCAGAGGCACCGAGATCCAGTCGACCACCTTGGCCGCCGGAAAGGGGCTCTCGGGGGCGTGGAAGCCCGCGTGCAGCCGCATGATCGCCCGCGGCCGGTCGCGCTTCGGCACCGAAGAGAGGTCGATCCAGACCAGCTCGGTCGAGCCGCCACCGATGTCCACGACCAGGAGCTGCTCGGTCCGGGTCGAGACCAGGGGCGCGCAGGAGATCACCGCCAGCCGGGCCTCTTCCTCGGGCTGGATGATCTCGAGCGAGAGGCCGCTTTCGCGCTTCACCCGGCGGATGAAGTCGCGCGCATTGGCGGCGCGGCGGCAGGCTTCGGTCGCCACCAGCCGCATGCGCTGGACATTGTGCCGCTTGATCTTCTGCTGGCAGACCCTGAGGGCCGCGACGGTGCGGCCCATGGAGCCGCGCGACAGCCGGCCCGTCCGCTCGAGCCCGTAGCCCAGCTGCACGGAGCGGGAAAAGCTGTCGACCACATGGAACTGACTGCCCTTGGGCTGGGCGATCAGCATACGGCAACTGTTTGTGCCCAAATCCAGCGCGGCATACAGCTCGCCTGGATCCGGGCCTTCTGGCGCGGGGCTCTCGACCGGTTGCAGGAAAGCGCCCGCACCTTTGGGACGCTCTGGCGCCATGTTCATGCGCCTTTCCGGATTTCAACTTGAGCCCACGATACGCATTTGGGCAAGGCTCGGCAACACGGATCTGGGTCGCCGGGCGGCCCGCCCGAGGGCCCGCGCATGGCGCGAAAACGCTTGCCGTGCGGGGATTTGGCGGGGATCATCGCGGGAATTTGAGCAAGAGCGGACCCGCGCCCATGCAGATTACCCTGCCCCCCGAGGGGCTCTACCTGCATCTCGGGGCGCATCGCACCGGGACCGGCTCCTTCCAGGAGTTCCTGGCCTCGAACGAGGACGCCTTCGCCGACATGGGGATCAATCTCGCGGTGGCCAATCGCGACGGCTTGAGCCCGGGCTCGCTGCGCCTGCGCCTGCCCGACGCGCGCCACTTCCGGCGCGGGGAATTGGAGGAGCGGGCGGTCCTGCGCGACGAGGCGCTTTCCGAGGCGCGGGTGAACCGCCGCGCGCGGACGCTGATCTCCGAGGAGAACATCCCCGGCAGTTTCAACGCGATCTTCGCCGATGCCCCCTACCGCGCGGCGCGCGAGCGCATGGGGTTTCTGAAGGCGGCGCTCGCGCGCCCGGTGCGCCGGGTGGTCTTCGTGACGCGCAGCTACGACAGCTTCTACCCCTCGGCCTACCGCAAGCGCTGCGAGTTCCGGAAGATCGCGCCGTTTTCCGACTATGCGCCGCGGTTCCTGGCCGCAGAGCGCGGCTGGCCCGAGCTTATCGCCGACATCCAGGCGGCACTGGCTTCCGAAAGCCTGGTGGTGCTGCGCTACGAGGACCGGCCCGATCACGCGGGGCTCCTGCGGGCGCTGATGCCCGAGCTGTCCCAAGAGGGGCTCACGCCGCTGGCCCGGCGCTACAACGTCTCGGCCAGCGATGCCGCCTGCCACGCGATCCAGGCGGGTTTTGCCGCCGATCCCGGCCAGACGGCCCGCCAGGTCCGGGCGCTGATCCGCGCGCACGCCGAGGACCGGAGCGCGCCACCCATCGCCGCCTTCACCCCCGAGGAGGTCGGTGTGCTGCGCGAGCGCTACAGCCGCGACCTCGAGGTCGTCGCCGCCATGCCCGGCGTGCGCCTGGTCACCGCGCCGCAGCCCGCGGCGGGGTGAGTGGTGGAAAGGTCAGGGCTGGGGCCGAGTGTGGTCCGCCACCCCAAGGAGCGCCGGCCCATCGGTCCGCTCCGGCTTGCGCCAGGCACCTTCGATGCTGTTCGGGCGCAAGAGGCACGGGCTCCACCGAACCGCATCGAGCCAAGCGATTGATTCAAAAATCACGGCTGCAAACGCTACGCTGCGCCCCTCTCCACCAGCCCCACCAGAGGGCGCGCGCCGGACCGGGGGCCGGCGCTGCTGCCCTCCGAGCGAGGCGCTTAATCCAGGCAAGGTCAGAACTAGGGGCCTGCTATGCGCGCCACTCGAAGGAGCGCCGGCCCATCGGGCCGGTCCGGCGCGCGCCCGGCATCTTCGATGCTATTCGGGCGCAAGAGGCGCGGGCTGAACCGAGCGGCAATGAACCAAGCGTTCGATCCTAAGACCACGGTTGCAATGCTGCCCCCCACCCTCTCCACCCATCCCACCAGAGGGCGCGCGCCGGACCGGGGGCCGGCGCTGCCGACCTCTGAGCGAGGCGCTTTATCCCAATAAGGTCAGGGCTAACGATGATCTACGCGCACCACCCACAGGAGCGCCGGCCCAAGGGGCCGGTCCGGCGCACGCCAGGCATCTTCGATGCTGTTCGGGCGCAAGAGGCGCGGGGTGAGCCGACCCACACAAGACCAACCGCCGCAACACCACCACCCCACCCCACAACATGAGCCCGGCTCACCAAGACGGTGAGCCTTTTTCCGATCCCCGCCTGTGGCACTCCGCGCCCGCGCCGCTATGCTGCAAGAGGTCGCCCAGTGACCGCCGAGGGTCGAAAATCGACCCTGACGGCGCGCGCTTTCTCGATATGGCTCGACCACCACGGAAGGAACGGCTCATGCCCGACGTCACCATCGTCTATTGGCGCGATATCCCCGCCCAGGTCATCGTCGGCCGGGGCCGCCGCGCCGAGAAACGCCCCCTCGCGGAGCGTTTCGAACAGGCGATCGACCGCGCGGCGATGAAATCCGGCGCGGCCGAGACCGACGCCTATCTCGCCGAATGGCGCAAGGGCACGCCCTACCCCGTGGATGGCAGCCCCGCCGAGGCCGCCGCGGCAGAGGCCGCGCGACTCGAGGCGGAATACGATCAGCCGCGTCTGAAGGCGCTGATCGACAATCATGGCCGGGATTAGAAACCCGGTCCGGCGCGCGACGGAGGTCCTCATGGCGCTTCTTCCCTTCCGCAAGACCAAGACCCCGGCCCCCGGCCCCGAGCGCGGCGCGCTCGCCGCCTTCATGGCCGGCCATTCCATCGAGGTCATGCCCCGCACCGCCGCCAAGATCGCGGACTTCCGCGCGCTCCTGGCGCCCGGCACCCGCGTCTACATCGCCCATATCGACGGCACGCCGATCGAGGAGATGGTCGAGACCGCCCGCCGCCTCGCCGCCGAGGGCTTCGAGGTCATGCCGCATTTCCCCGCCCGGATCATCCCCGACCGCGCCACGCTTCAAGACTGGATCGCCCGCTACCAGGGCGAGGCGGGCGTCACCCAGGGGCTGATCCTCGCCGGCGGCGTCGCCACGCCGAAAGGCGCCTTCGACAGCTCCATGCAACTTCTGGAGACCGGGCTCTTCGACGCGGCGGGCTTCACCCGGCTGCATGTCGCCGGCCACCCCGAGGGCAACCGCGACATCGACCCTGATGGCGGCGAGCGCCTGGTTATGGACGCCGCGCGCTGGAAACAGGACTTCTCCGAGCGCAGCGACGCGCAGATGGCGCTGGTCACCCAGTTCGCCTTCGAGGCCCAGCCGATCATCGACTGGACCGAGCGGCTCGCCGCCGAGCGCATCCGCCTGCCGGTGCATGTCGGCCTCGCCGGGCCCGCGAAGCTGCAGACGCTGATCCGCTTCGCGGTGGCCTGCGGCGTCGGCCCCTCGCTCCGGGTCTTGCAGAAGCGCGCCATGGATGTGACCAAGCTGGTGCTGCCCTATACGCCCGACGAGGTCGCCCGCGCGCTGGCAGCGCACAAGGCGGCCCATCCCGAAAGCCTCATCGAGGCGGCGCATCTCTTCCCGCTCGGCGGGATCGGCCCGAGCGCCGACTGGCTGCGCGACCTCGAGACCACGGCCCGGGCCCGCGCCCGCGGCGGGTCGTGACGCGCCCCTGACCGGAGACCCGATGCCCGCCCTTCTCTTCGACCTCGACGGCACCCTCCTGGAGACCGATCCGATCCATATGGCGGTGTTCCGCGACATGATGGGATCGCGCGGGCTCGCGGTCGACGAGGCCTTCTACATGCGCCACGTGCACGGACGGCTGAACGTCGACTTCTTCGCGGAGTTCCTGCCCGACGAGCCCGACCCGCAGGCCCTAAGCGACGCCAAGGAGGCCGAGTTCCGCCGCCGCCTGCCGAAGCCCTATCCCGCCATGCCCGGCGCCAAGGCGCTGATCGCCCGGGCCCGGGACGAAGGCTGGGGCCTGGGCGTGGTGACCAATGCCAACCGGCTCAACGCCGAGGCCATGCTGGAGGCGACGGGCCTTTCAGATGCCGTCGACACGCTGGTGATCGGCGAGGAATGCGCCCGCGGCAAACCCGACCCCCTGCCCTACCAGGAGGCCATGCGCCGCCTCGGCGTCACCCCGAACCACGCCATGGCCTTCGAGGACAGCCCCTCGGGCACCCGCGCGGCCCGCGCCTCGGGGGCGCTGACCCTGGGCATCCGCTCGAGCCTCACCGACGCCGCGCTGCGCCAGGCCGGCGCGCATCTGACGCTGGCGGATTTCACCGATCCCGCGCTCGAGCCCGCGCTCGCGCGCCTCACCCATCCCAAAGGAGCTTTTGCCACATGACCCGGACCATCCTGGAGTCGCAGACCAAGACCGCGATCATCGGGTTCGACGAGCCGTTCTGCGTGATCGGCGAGAGGATCAACCCCACCGGCCGCAAGAAGCTGGCCGCCGAGCTCGAGGCCGGCGATTTCTCGACCGTGGAGAAGGACGCGCTCGCCCAGGTCGCCGCCGGGGCCACGGTGCTCGATGTGAACGCCGGGGTGGTCTACAACTCCAACCCAAACCCCAACGAGACCGAGCCGCCGCTGATGCGCAAGATGATCGAGCTGGTGCAGGGGCTGGTGGACGTGCCGCTCTGCATCGACAGCTCGGTGCCGGGCGCCCTCGAGACCGGGCTCTCGGTGGCCCATGGCCGCCCGCTGGTCAATTCGGTCACCGGCGAGGAGGAGCGCCTCGAGGAGATCCTGCCGCTGGTGAAGAAATACAACGTGCCGGTGGTGGCGATCTCCAACGACGACACCGGCATCTCCGAGGACCCCGAGGTGCGCTTCGCGGTGGCCAAGAAGATCGTCGAACGCGCGGCGGACTACGGCATCCCGGCGCATGACATCGTGGTCGACCCGCTGGTCATGCCGGTCGGCGCCATGGCGACCGCCGGGCTGCAGGTCTTCGAGCTGGTGCGCAAGCTGCGCAGCGAGCTCGGCGTGAACACCACCTGCGGGGCCTCGAACATCTCCTTCGGGCTGCCGAACCGCCACGGCATCAACAACGCCTTCCTGCCCATGGCCATCGCCTCGGGCATGACCTCGGCGATCATGAACCCCGTGGCCCTGCCGGTGCCCGCCTCGAAGATCGCCGAGAAGCGCGCCGAGGTCGAGGCCGCCGGCGTCACCCTGCCCGAGGGCATGGACGACGAGACCTTCTGCCAGCTCTTCGGGCTTGGCTCGACCAAGGCCCGGCCGGGCAAGGAGATGGAGGCGATCCGCGCGGCCAACTTCCTGACCGACAACGACGCCTCGGGCGCGGCCTGGATCCAGTTCAACCGCCCCGCGGGCGCGGGCGGCGAAGCGGGCGGCGGCCGCCGCCGGCGCCGCCGCGCCTGAGCCGCGCGGGGCGCGCCTGGCGCGGGCTTATTGCGGGCTTGGCGCGGGTTTTGCCTGCTGGACATTTGATGAGACGGTGCGGGCGCCTTCGGACGCCCGCGGCATGTCTGGCCCTCGGCGCGCTTTGCGCGCTTCGGACGGGGTAGAGGGCGCTGCCCTCTCTTGGCGGCTTCGCCGCCAATTCACTCCCGAGGTATTTTTGCCAAGTTGAAGCAGGGGGGTGGTGCGAGGGGGCCTTGGGCTGGGCTGTGGGGGATTGGCTGCGGGAGCCTTGGGAGGAGAAGGGCGGTGCGTCGGGGCCGGGGCTTGGTGGTGCGGATGGGGCGGGACTGGGTGCCGCACTTTAACACTACGCAGGTTAAACAGGCCGAGGGTGGTGCGCTGTTGGCGCGCGTGGGGGCGTCGCGCACCGGACGGACGTGCGGCGGTAGCGGCGGGGATAGACCGCAGTAGTGGCCGCAGCGCCGGCCACTGGCGCGCGGCTTATTCCGCGGCGCTGCGCTTCTTCTCTTTCCGGGCCTTCTTCGCGGCAACGGCTTTTTCGGCCAGGTCGCGGGCGATGGCGAAGGCGCCCTGGATCTTGTCCTTGTCGCTCTTCCAGTCGCGGCGCACCACAATCTTGTTGTCCTTGACCTTGGCCAGGCCCTTCTGCGCCTTGAGATAGGCCACCAAGCCCTCGGGGTCGGCGAACTTGTCGTTGTGGAACTGCACCGTCGCGCCCTTGGGGCCGCCGTCGAGCTTGGCGATGCCGGCCTTCTTGCACATCGCCTTGATGCGCACGATCAGCAGGAGCGTGTTGACCTCTTTCGGCAGCTTGCCGAAGCGATCGATCAGCTCGGCGGCGAAGCCCTCGAGCTCGACCTTGGTGGTCAGCGAGGAGAGCCTCCGGTAGAGACCCAGCCGCACGTCGAGATCGGGCACATAGGCCTCGGGGATCATCACCGAGACGCCGAGGTTGATCTGCGGCGACCACTGCTCGTCCATGTCGCTGATGCCCTCGACCTCGCCGGAGCGGATCTTGGCGATCGCCTCCTCGAGCATCGACTGGTAGAGCTCGTAGCCCACGTCGCGCATCTGGCCGGACTGCTCCTCGCCGAGGAGGTTGCCGGCGCCGCGGATGTCGAGGTCCTGGCTGGCGAGCGAAAAGCCCGCGCCCAGGGTGTCGAGCGAGGAGAGGACGCGCAGGCGCTTCTCGGCGGTGGCGGTCAGCCGGGCGCGCGGCTTGGTGGTCAGATAGGCATAGGCGCGCGCCTTGGAGCGGCCGACCCGGCCGCGGATCTGGTAGAGCTGCGAGAGGCCGAACATGTCGGCGCGATGCACCACCATGGTGTTGGCGGTGGGGATGTCGAGGCCGGATTCCACGATGGTCGTGGCCAGCAGCACGTCGTATTTGCCGTCGTAGAAGGCGTTCATCTTGTCGTCGAGCTCGCCCGCGGGCATCTGGCCATGGGCCACCACGAAGGACAGTTCGGGCAGCTGCACGCGCAGGAATTCCTCGATCTCGGGCAGGTCCTTGATGCGCGGGCAGACGTAGAAGCTTTGCCCGCCGCGGTAGTGCTCGCGCAGGAGTGCCTCGCGGATGGTGACCGCGTCGAACTCCGAGACATAGGTGCGGATCGAGAGCCGGTCGACCGGCGGCGTGCCGATGATCGACAGGTCCCGCACGCCCGAGAGCGAGAGCTGCAGCGTGCGCGGGATCGGCGTGGCGGTCAGGGTCAGCACGTGCACATCGGTGCGCAGCGCCTTCAGGCGTTCCTTGTGGGAGACCCCGAAGTGCTGTTCCTCGTCGACGATCAACAGGCCGAGGTTCTGGAACTTCACGTTTTTCGACAGGAGCGCATGGGT
Source organism: Roseivivax sp. (assembly GCF_054552075.1). Lineage (NCBI taxonomy): Bacteria > Pseudomonadati > Pseudomonadota > Alphaproteobacteria > Rhodobacterales > Roseobacteraceae > Roseivivax > Roseivivax sp. Next base: position 192,411 of record NZ_JBTOLZ010000003.1, on the reverse strand, counting down.
GCCGATGACGATGTCGACGGTGCCCCTGGTCAGCCCCTCGCGGGTCTTCTGCGCCTCCTTGGTGGAGACGAAGCGCGACAGGGCGCGGACCTCGAGCGGGAAGCCGCGGAAGCGTTCGGCGAAGCTCTGGTAGTGCTGGCGGGCAAGCAGCGTCGTGGGTGCGATAACCGCCACCTGGACGCCGGACATCGCCGCGATGAAGGCCGCGCGCAGCGCCACCTCGGTCTTGCCGAAGCCCACGTCGCCGCAGATCAGCCGGTCCATCGGGTGGCCGCTGGTCATGTCGGTCAGCACATCCTCGATGGCGCGCAGCTGGTCGTCGGTCTCGTGGTAGGGGAAGCGCGCGAGGAAGGCGTCCCAGGCGCCCGTCGGCGGATCGAGCACCGGTGCCGTGCGCAGCGCGCGTTCGGCGGCGATGCGGATCAGCCGGTCCGCCATCTCCTTGATGCGTTCCTTGAGCCGCGCCTTCTTGGCCTGCCAGGCGCCGCCGCCGAGCTTGTCGAGGAGCCCCTCCTCGTGGCCGTAGCGCGACAGGAGCTCGATGTTCTCCACCGGCAGGTAGAGCCGCGCGCCCTCGGCGTATTCCAGCGTCAGGCATTCATGCGCGGCGCCCGCGACGGTGATCACCTCCATGCCCTGGAAGCGGCCGATGCCATGATCGACATGCACCACCAGGTCGCCCGGCGTGAGCGACTGCGCCTCGGTCAGGAAGTTCTCGGCGCGGCGCTTCTTCTTGGGGGCGCGGATCAGCCGGTCGCCGAGCACGTCCTGTTCGGAGATGACGGTGATATGGCCTTTGCCCTCGGGGCCCCAGGGGCCCTCGAAGCCATGCTCCAGCGCCCAGACCGCGAGGTGCAACCCGCGCTTGCCGATCCGCGTGCCGTCGCCGATCGGGATCGCCTCGGCCAAGCCCTCGTCCTCGATCAGGCCCGTGAGGCGCTCGCGGGCGCCCTCGGAATAGGAGGCGATGACCACCGGGCCCGCCTCGAGCTTGGCGGTGACGTGATGGGCGAGGCTGCCGAAGAGGCTGACGCTTTCCTGCTGGCGCTCGGGGGCGAAGTTGCGCCCGAGCCGCCCGCCGGCATCGGCGGTATGGGGCCCGGAGGCCTGCGGCAGGGGCGAGAACTGCACCCGTCGGCGGCCCGCGACGGTGGCGTCCCAGCCGGCCTCGTCGAGGTAGAGCAGCTCGGGCGGGGCCGGCTTGTAGACGCTGTCGATGCGGGATTTCTCCTGCATGGCCAGGCGCTGGGTCTCGTATTGGTCGGCGATCTGGTCCCAGCGGGCGATCCGGGCCGGGGCGCTCTGGTCGTCGAGAAGGACCGGCGCGCCGGGCAGGAAGTCGAAGAGCGTCTCGAGGCGCTCGTGGAAGAAGGGCAGCCAGTGTTCGATACCCTGGTGCTTGCGCCCGGCGCTGACCGCCTCGTAGAGCGGATCGTCGGTGCCCGCGGCGCCGAACTCGATACGGTAGTTCTGCCGGAAGCGGGTCACCGCGGCCTCGTCGAGGATCACCTCGGAGACCGGGGCAAACTCCACGACCGAGAGCTTCTCGGTGGTGCGCTGGCTCGCCGGGTCGAAGCGCCGCGCGCCGTCGAGCACGTCGCCGAAGAGATCGAGCCGGACCGGCCCGCCCTCGCCCGGGGGGAAGACGTCGATGATGCCGCCGCGGATCGCGTAGTCGCCGGGCTCCATGACCGTGGGTGCCTGGGAGAAACCCATGCGCACCAGGAAGGCGCGCAGGGCCTCCTCGTCGATGCGCTGGCCGACCTCGGCGGTGAAGGCGGCCTCGCGCAGGACCTCGCGGGCGGGCAGCCGCTGGGTCGCGGCGTTGAGCGTGGTCAGAAGCACGAAGCGCTCGGGCGCGCCATGCACCAGGGTCGCCAGCGTCGCCATGCGGGCGGCGGAGATATCGGCGTTGGGCGATACCCGGTCGTATGGCAGGCAGTCCCAGGCCGGGAAGGAGATCACCGGCATCTCGGGCGCGAAGAAGGCCAGGGCGTCGGCCATGCGCTGAAGCCGCTTGTCGTCGCGCGCCACGAAGATGACCGGCCCTTCGGCCCGGGTGATCTCGCGCAGGACCAGGGTCGCGTCGAAGCCCTCGGGCGCGCCGCCGGTCAGGATGTCTCTGTCGCCTGCCATGGCGGGCACATGGCGCGCGATGCGGCCCGCGTCAACCGGGGAAGGGCCCGACCACCATGTTCTGATACATGCCCCAGAGCGCGGTGACGAAGATCGAGACCATGCCGATCGCCTGGACCGCGATCCGGTGCCGCGCGAGACGCCGCCGGAGCGGTGCCCCGGAGAGCCCCTGGGCAGCCAGGATATGGGCGGTGCGGAGGCTGAGGAGGCCGACGAGCGACATCGGCAGGCCGAGAAGGAAGAGCGCCTGGGCGAACTCCACGTCGAACCAGAAGCCCGAGACCCCGAGGCCCGCGAGCAGGAAGGTGCCGATGGCGGTGATCCAGAGCCCGGCCTCGTGGCCGATCAGCAGGAGCCGGTTGACGTTGACCCGGACCATGTCCTCGAGGTCGGTTTGTGCCTGGCCGCCGCGGCGGGCGGCACGGCCGACCATGTCGAAGGGCACGCCGAGGACCCAGTGGCTGGCGGTCGACCACATCACCGCAAGCGCGATCCAGAACCAGAGGTTCGAGAAGGACCGCATGTCGATCACTTCGAGGATGGTGAGGTGCCAGTCCAAGCCTGCTCCGTCGCCTGTGGGTCGTCGCGCCTCTGGGTGCGCTGGCACGGGGCTCGACCCGCGCCTGTCCCTTATTCCCGCTGCGCGGCGTGATGACAACGGATTTTGGCGGGATGGGAGGGTGGTGAGAGGTCGGGGCGGCAGGGATGCCATAGGGGGGGCGTGGGATGGTGGTGATGGGTATCGCTCAAGAGCGGTGGCATGGTGGTGGATGCGAGTTGGGATGGCCCAGGGTCAGTGGGATGACTGTGGCGATGGATGTTTGTGACTGATCGGCGGGATGGCCCTTGGCTTTGAGCGGTGGGAAGGTGTGAGGGTCGGCAGCGCCCGTGCGACTTGGGGCCATGCCCCTGCCCTCAGCGACTGGCTGCGCGCGCTCCGGCCTAAGGGCATTCGAGCGGGACGTGCGGCGCCCTGCCCTGTCCAACTTTCGCGCCCATGCCGCCGCACCGCCTTCCATCCGAGGCTTGATGCCCATCCCGCCCCGGCCTCTCGCGCCACGCCGATTTCCCCGCGCGACCTGCGCCCGAATAGCACCGAATGTGCCGGGCGCGCGCCGGACCGGCCCCTTGGGCCGGCGCTCCTTGGGGTGGCGTGCTTAGCTTGTAGTTTGTCCTGACCTTGTTGGGATAAAGCGCCTCGCTCGGAGGTCGGCAGCGCCGGCCCCCGGTCCGGCGCGCGCCCTCTGGTGCGAGGGGTGGCGAGGGGTGCGGAGCTCGAGCTGTTGGCGTTTCGGCGGAGTGTGATGCCGGGCTGGTGGACAGACAGCGTAGTGGGCTGCGGGCCCGACTCCTTGAGCTGACATGCCAATGTCATTCTCAGACCGTGCGGATCGTCGCAGATGCACAGGCCCCGGCAGAACCGAGCCATGGCGACGCCTGCGAATACGGTTTTGTTGCAGAGCACAGCGCCAACGCTCCAGCTCCGACCCCACCCCCAAGCACTGGACTTCCCGCCCGCCCTTGTGCACCCAATGGCGCAACCCGAGCCACACGAGGTGCCCGTCCCATGACGCCCGTCCAAGCCCCCTACCCCGCCACGCGCTTCCGGCGCACCCGGCAGAGCCCGGCGTTGCGCGCGCTGGTGCAGGAAACCAGCCTCGCGCCCTCGGATTTCATCTGGCCGATCTTCCTGCGCGACGGCGAGGACCTGGCCGAACCGGTGGCCTCGATGCCCGGGGTGCAGAGGCTCTCGGTCGACCGCGCGGTGGCGGCGGCGCGCGAGGCCCGGACGCTGGGCATCCCGGCGATCTGCCTTTTTCCCTACACCGATCCCGCGCTGAAGACGCCGGGCTGCGAGGAGGCCTGGAACCCCGAGAACCTCTCGAACCGGGCGACCCGCGCGATCAAGGAGGCGGTGCCCGAGGTCGCGGTGATGACCGATGTGGCGCTCGATCCCTACAACTCCGAAGGCCACGACGGCTTTGTCGAGAACGGCGAAATCGTCAACGACCGCACCGTCGAGGCGCTGGTCAGACAGGCGCTCTCCCAGGCCGAGGCCGGGGCCGACATCATCGGACCCTCGGACATGATGGACGGGCGGATCGGCGCGATCCGCGCGGCGCTCGAGGCCGAGGGCCACCAGAAGGTCTGCCTGTTGAGTTATGCCGCGAAATACGCCTCGGCCTTCTACGGGCCCTTCCGCGACGCGGTCGGCGCCTCGGGCGCGCTCAAGGGCGACAAGACCACCTACCAGATGAACCCCGGCAACACCGAGGAGGCGCTGCGGCTGGTCGCCCGCGACCTCGAGGAAGGCGCCGACATGGTCATGGTGAAACCCGGGATGGCCTATCTCGACATCTGCCACCGGGTGAAGGAAGCCTATGGCGCGCCGACCTTCGCCTACCAGGTCTCGGGCGAATACGCGATGCTCGCGGGTGCGGCCGAGCGCGGCTGGCTCGACGGGCCGCGGGTCATGCTCGAGAGCCTCCTGGCCTTCCGCCGGGCGGGCTGCGACGGGATCCTGACCTATTTTGCCCCGGAGGCGGCCCGCGCCCTCAACGGCTAGCGGTTTCATGCCGAAAGTGCCCAATATCGGGTGACAATACCTCGCCATAGGCGTAACTTTGCCGCGATCCGGCGCAAGACCGGGCGGGCGCGGCGCCCTTCGGCCCCGCGCGGCAAGAGAGACACAAGGCCGCCCAGAGGCGCGGCCCATCGAGAGGCGAGCAGGACGATGACGAAGATTTCCCGCCGCGGTTTCACCCTCGCGCTCGGCGCGACGGGGCTACTGGCGGCCTGCAACAACGGGGTCGGATCGAACGGGGCCGCGCGCATCGACGCGCGGGTCGATACGACGCTGAACATGCTCTACGCGCAATACCCCGGCACCACGCAGCTGCGCGACAAGGCCGCCGGCATCCTGGTCATGCCGCTGGTCACCGAGGCCGGGCTGGGCTTCGGCGGCGCCTACGGCCGCGGCGCGTTGCGCGTCGGCGGCGGCACGGTGGACTACTACTCCGTGGCGCGCGCCTCGGGCGGCATCCAGATCGGCGCCCAGCAATACGCCCATGTGCTGTTCTTCATGACCCAGGAGGCGCTCATGGGCTTCCGCCGGTCGCCCGGCTGGTCGGCGGGCGCCAACGTGGAATACGCCATCCCCGAGGGCGGCGAGACCCTGGCGGCGGAGACGCTGACCTCCACCGCCCCGGTCATCGCGGTGATCTTCGGCCAGGCGGGCTTCCGCATCGGCGCGACGCTCGAAGGCTCGAAATATACGCGGATCATTCCGTGAGATGAGCGGACGCGGGCGCCTGTCTGGCGCCCGCGGCTGGTCTGGCCCTCGGCGCGCTTTCGCGCGCTCCGGGCGGGTTTAGAGGGCGCTGCCCTCTCTTGGCGGCTCTGCCGCCAATTCACTCCCGAGGTATTTTTGCCAAGCTGAAGCAGGGGGCGGGGTGCCGTTGTCCCTTGGGTCGGGCTGTGGGGGATTGAGTGCGGGATCCTTGGGAGGAGGAGGAGGGTGCGCCGGGCCTGGGTTTGGTGCTGCGGCTGAGGGTCGGCCGGGGCGCGGTGGTGCTTTTGGCCGGGCTTCGAGGCGGGACTGGTGATTGCGCCGGGTGCTGTCCGGGCGGGCGCGCGTGCGGGAAGCGCAGGGCGGGCTTGGGACAGTCATTGAGCGCCTTGCGCGGCAGGCCCGCGCAGGCAAGCTTGGAGCCCTGCGCGGGCGGCGCTGCCCTTGGCGCGGTTGCGGGCGGGCCCCTGTGACAGGGCCCGCCCGCCTGGGTTTCAGAGCCCCCGGGCTTCGCGGATCAGGCGCAGGATGTCCTGGGCGGCTTCGGGGATATTGGTGCCGGGGCCGAAGATCGCTTTCACGCCCTGGGCTTTCAGGAACTCGTAGTCCTGCTGCGGGATCACCCCGCCGCAGATCACCAGGATGTCCTCGGCGCCCTCGGCCTTGAGCGCTTCGATGAGCTGCGGGGCCAGCGTCTTGTGGCCCGCGGCCTGGCTCGAGATGCCGATCACATGCACGTCGTTGTCGATCGCGTCCTGGGCGGCCTCCTCGGGGGTCTGGAAGAGCGGGCCCACGTCCACGTCGAAGCCGATGTCGGCGAAGGCGGTGGCGATCACCTTGGCGCCCCGGTCGTGGCCGTCCTGGCCCATCTTCACAACCAGCATGCGCGGGCGGCGGCCCTCGGCCTCGGCGAAGGCCTCGACCGATTTCTGGATCGCGGCGAAGCCCTCGTCGCCCTCGTAGGCGGCGCCATAGACCCCCGCCAGCGTCTTCACCTCGGCCCTGTGGCGGCCGAAGACCTTTTCCATGGCCATCGAAATCTCTCCTACAGTGGCGCGGGCCCGGGCCGCCTCGACGGCACCCTCGAGCAGGTTGCCGCCGGCCTCGGCGCGGCGCGACAGCTCCTCGAGCGCGGCGTCGCAGGCTTGCTGGTCGCGGTCCGCGCGGATGCGCTCCAGCGCCGCGACCTGGCCCTCGCGGACCTTGGCGTTGTCGATGTCGAGGATGTCGAGGTCGTCCTCCTTGGGCAGGCGGTACTTGTTGACCCCGACGATCACGTCCTCGCCGCGGTCGATCATCGCCTGGCGGCGGGCGGCGGCCTCCTCGATGCGCAGCTTCGGCATGCCGCTTTCCACCGCGCGGGTCATGCCGCCCATCTCCTCGACCTCCTCGATCAGGGCCCAGGCCTTCTCGGCCAGGTCATGGGTCAGCCGCTCGACGTAATAGGAGCCCGCCAGCGGGTCGACGACCTTGGTCACTCCAGTCTCTTCCTGCAGGATCAGCTGGGTGTTCCGAGCGATCCGCGCGGAGAAGTCGGTGGGCAGGGCGATGGCCTCGTCGAGCGCGTTGGTGTGCAGGCTCTGGGTGCCGCCGAGGACCGCCGACATCGCCTCGTAGGCGGTGCGGATGACGTTGTTGTAGGGGTCCTGTTCGGCGAGGCTCACCCCCGAGGTCTGGCAATGGGTGCGCAGCATCTTCGAGCGCGGGTTCTTGGCGCCGAGGTCGGTCATGATCCGGTGCCAGAGCATCCGCGCGGCGCGCAGCTTGGCCACCTCCATGAAGAAGTTCTTGCCGATGGCGAAGAAGAAGGACAGCCGGCCCGCGAAGCGGTCGATGTCCATGCCGCGCGCCACCGCCGCCTCGACGTATTCCTTGCCGTCGGCCAGCGTGTAGGCGAGCTCCTGCACCAGGTTCGCCCCGGCCTCCTGCATGTGGTAGCCGGAGATCGAGATCGAGTTGAAGCGCGGCATCTCGTTCGAGGTGTATTCGATGATATCCGCGATGATCCGCATCGAGGGCTCGGGCGGATAGATATAGGTGTTGCGGACCATGAACTCCTTGAGGATGTCGTTCTGGATCGTCCCCGAGAGCGCCGAACGGTCGTGGCCCTGTTCCTCGCCCGCGACGATGAAGCTTGCCAGGACCGGGATCACCGCGCCGTTCATGGTCATCGAGACCGAGACCTGGTCGAGTGGGATGCCGTCGAAGAGGACCTTCATGTCCTCGACCGAGTCGATCGCCACGCCCGCCTTGCCGACATCGCCGACGACGCGCGGGTGGTCGCTGTCGTAGCCGCGGTGGGTGGCCAGGTCGAAGGCCACCGAGACCCCCTGCTGGCCGGCGTCGAGCGCGCGGCGGTAGAAGCGGTTCGATTCCTCCGCCGTGGAGAAGCCCGCGTATTGCCGGATCGTCCAGGGCCGGCCGGTGTACATGGTCGCGCGCACGCCCCGGGTGAAGGGCTCGAGCCCCGGCAGCGAGCCCAGGTGCGGCAGATCCGCGGTGTCCTCGGCGGTGTAGAGCGGCTTGATCGTCAGCCCCTCCAGCGTCTCCCAGTCGATCGCCTCGAGCGGGCGGTCCTTCAATTCCTTCTGCGCGAGGGCGCGCCAATCGTCGATCCTGGCACTCATGTCGTCATCCTCTCTGGTCGGGCCGGTGCGGGGCGGCGCGGCGGGGCCTTCGGGCCCGGACGGCGGCCTGCGTCAATTTTTTCGTGAACGGGGGGAGTTACGGGATTAGAAACCGGGGGTTTTGGGCATATATTGGCGGGCATGACGCGGATCTTCACAGCCCTCGCCCTGACCCTGTCCATGTCACTTGCCGCGCCCGGCGCGCAGGCCGCGGATGCCGGGGCCGATCCCACCGAGCTTGTCCAGGAGGCCGGCGAGCGCAGCCTCGAGGAGTTCCTTTGGCTGAAACGGCCGATCGTGGTCTTCGCCGACAGCCCGGCCGATCCGCGATACGTCCAGCAGATGCAGTTCATCGCCGACCGGCCCGACGCGCTCGAGGATCGCGACGTGGTGGTGCTGACCGACACCGACCCCGCGGCGCGCTCGGCGCTGCGCCGCGAGCTCAGGCCGCGCGGCTTCATGCTGGTGCTAATCGCCAAGGACGGCACGCGGGTGCTGCGAAAGCCCTTCCCCTGGAGCGTGCGCGAGCTCAGCCGCTCGATCGACAAGCTGCCGGTGCGCCAGCAGGAGATCCGCGACCGCCAGGGCACGACGCGCGAGTGACGCGCCGCGCCGCCCGGGCGGAGATATGCCGCGCGGGGCCCCATGGCCTTATTCGAACTCCATGATCACGTCGTCCACGGCGAGGCTGTCGCCGGGGCCCGCGTTGATCTTGGAGACCACGGCCTTCTTCTCGGCGCGCAGGATGTTCTCCATCTTCATCGCCTCGACGGTGCAGAGCGCCTGGCCTTCCTGGACCTCGTCGCCCTCGGCGACATTGACCGAGACGATCAGCCCCGGCATCGGGCAGAGCAGCATCTTCGAGGTGTCCGGCGCCTCGCGCTCGGGCATCAGCCGGGCGAGATCGGCCTGGCGCGGGGTGCGCACATGCACCTTGAGGTCCGCCCCGCGCGAGCGGATGCGGAAACCGCCCGAGATCTTGCCGACCTTCATGATCAGCGGCGCGCCGTCGATCTGCATCCGCGCCAGCGCGTCGCCCGGGGTCCAGCCGCCAGTCACGCGGTGGCTGCCGCCATCGGCGAAGCGCACGGTGGCGCCCTCGGGGTCGGCCTCGACTTTGACGTCGAAGCTTTCGCCCTGGAGCGTCACGTTCCAGTCGCTGCCGACGTGGCGCTCGTGGTTGTCGAGCCGGCCCGAGATGCGCGCGCGGCGGATCTCGGCGATGCGGTTCATCGCCGCCGTGGCCGCCGCGATCCGGCGCAGCGAGGCCGCGTCGAGCGCCACGCCGCCGAAGCCCTCGGGGTATTCCTCGGCGATGAAGGCGGTGGTCATGTCGCCCGCGGCGAACTTCGGGTGATCCATGACCGCCGAGAGGAAGGGCAGGTTGTGACCGATGCCCTCGACCTCGAAGGCGTCGAGCGCGATGCGCATGGTCTCGATGGCGCTAGCGCGGTCCTGCCCCCAGGTGCAGAGCTTGGCGATCATCGGGTCGTAATACATCGAGATCTCGCCGCCCTCGAAGACGCCGGTGTCGTTGCGCACCACGCCCTCGCCCAGGGGGCCCTCCTCGGGCGGGCGGTAGCGCGTCAGCCGGCCGATCGAGGGCAGGAAGTTGCGGTAGGGATCCTCGGCGTAGAGCCGGCTCTCCATCGCCCAGCCCTTGATGCCCACGTCGCCCTGCGCGATCGAGAGCGCCTCGCCGCCGGCCACGCGGATCATCTGCTCCACGAGGTCAATGCCGGTGATCAGCTCGGTCACCGGGTGTTCGACCTGCAGGCGGGTGTTCATCTCGAGGAAGTAGAAGTTCTTCTCGCCGTCGACGATGAACTCGACGGTGCCGGCGGAGGTATAGCCCACCGCCTTGGCCAGCGCGCAGGCCTGTTCGCCCATCTTGCGGCGCGTCGCCTCGTCGAGGAAGGGCGAGGGCGCCTCTTCGATGACCTTCTGGTTGCGGCGCTGGATCGAGCATTCCCGCTCGTTGAGGTAGATGCAGTTGCCGTGCGAATCCGCCAGCACCTGGATCTCGATGTGGCGCGGCTGGGTGACGAATTTCTCGATGAAGATCCGGTCGTCGCCGAAGCTGTTGGCGGCCTCGTTCTTGGAAGACTGGAAGCCCTCGCGGGCCTCCTCGTCGCTCCAGGCGATGCGCATGCCCTTGCCGCCGCCGCCGGCGGAGGCCTTGATCATCACCGGGTAGCCGATCTCGGTGGAGATCTTCACCGCCTCCTCGGCGTCCTCGATCAGGCCCATGTAGCCGGGCACGGTGTTCACCCCGGCCTCCTGGGCGAGCTTCTTCGAGGTGATCTTGTCGCCCATGGCCTCGATCGCGCCCTTGGGCGGGCCGATGAAGGCGACGCCCTCGGCCTCGAGGGCCTCGGCGAACTTCGGGTTCTCCGACAGGAAGCCGTAGCCCGGGTGCACCGCCTCGGCGCCGGTCTCGCGGATCGCGGCCATGACCTTGTCGATCACGATGTAGGACTGGTTGGCGGGCGCCGGGCCGATGTGCACCGCCTCGTCGGCCATCTCGACGTGCAGGGCGTTCTTGTCGGCGTCGGAGTAGATCGCCACGGTGGCGATGCCCATCTCACGCGCGGTCTTGATGACCCGGCAGGCGATCTCGCCGCGGTTGGCGATCAGGATCTTGTTGAACATGGGCGTCCCCCCTTCAGTGGGCCGCGGGGCCGCGCGGGGCCCCTTCGGCAGCGTGCAAAGAAAAAAGGCCACCGGGGCGCCCTGCCCCGATGGCCTTCGGAATATCTGTCAGGGACCGCGCGAGGGCGGTCCGGCTGCGATCAGCAGCGGTTCGGATAGGTCCGGCAGTAAGCGACGTTGCCCGCCGCGCCGACCACGGCGCCCGTGGTGGCGTCGCCGCCGGTGGCTGCTGCGGTGCCGGCGCCGGCCGCGCCGCCGATGAGCGCCTGCTCACCGAGGGTGTCGCCGCAAGCCGCGAGACCGAGAAGGGCGAAGACTGCCGAGATTTTTGCGATGTGACGCATGGATTCTGCTCCCTGATAGGCAAAGAAACGTTCGATAGTGCGATAACACACAAGTTTCGAACGGGGTTCCATCCGAAAAGCGCATCAGAGCCGTCTTGGGCGGATTGCAGCCCGTCCGTCGCGCGGCGGCAGGCACCGCGCGCGGGCCGATCGGGGAAAAGACCGGGCGGTCGGATCGGGGATAATCCGGACCGCCCGGAAGGGGAAGGGTAACGGTAGACGGCCGGTGCAACGAACCGGACCGCGTGCGATCCCCTTGGGGACAGGGGCAGAATGTCGCGGCCCCCCTGCCCCGGAAACCCCGGATTCCCGGTGCGGCGGATTTCGGCTTCTCCCCGCTCATCGGGCCTGTGGCTCGGCAAGATCATGCCCAGATGTCCCCGTCGATGGCCTCGGGGAAGGCGGCGCGGGCGGCGGCCTCGTCGATCACCAGGAGGGCGTCGTAATCCTCGGGGTCGAAGGGGTCGTCATAAGGCAGCACCTCGCGCCCGAAGAGCCAGGACAGCCGGCCCGCGTCGAGGTTGCCGCGCGCGAAGGGCTCGGTGCCGAACTGGTCCCAGAGGGCTGCCATGAACCACAGGTCCGCGCGCCGGTCGGGGGCGCGGCGGTCGGCGTAACGGTCGCGCCGGACCAGCGGCGTGGCGCCCTTGGGGTTGGCGCGGCGGATGGTGAACTGGAAGTCGCTGCCGGGCAGACGGCCCGGGAAACCGCGGTGCTTGATCATCGGCCCGCCTCCTGAAGAAGGCGCCGCGCGGGGCCGGGAACCGGGGCGGCGGTGTGACGCCGCCCCGGGACGCGATTACTTGTACTTGCCGGTCTGGACCGGCTCAGTGGTGATCGGCTCGGGCTCGACCACGACGAACTCTTCTTCGGCTGCCTGCTGGCCGCAAGCTGCGACTGCGGTGACGAAGCCGAAAAGTGCGAGAAGTTTGATGCTCTTGGACATTCCTGTCTCCTGTTGTTCCGTAGCGGATGCACGGACGCTGCCTCAGTCAATGCGCCGTGTCCAGTCGAGGTTGCGATTGCTTGGGTGCAATCGCGACCGACCATATAGCAAGACGAAAGCGGAAGACACGGGGCGCCTTGCGCAGTCGCGGAATCACGCGCGACTGACGCAGGTTGTCCACAGGCCCGGGCCATGAAAACAACATCTTGCGGGTTCATCAGAAAGCCTCCCAGATGCAGCGGTCGTCTTCGATGCGATAGGCCTCGAAGACCTGGGTGATGCCGGGGTGCGCGACCCCGAAGACCGAGGGTTCGGAGCCGATGGAGATCACCAGCCGGTCGGGCCGCGGCCTGTCTGCCGGAAAACCGGGCAGCGCCACCTCCTGGCAGAGGTAATCCATATCGGCGGAAAGCTGCTCAAGGTCCTCGGCGCGGGCGGTGATGGCGGGGTCGACATAGCGCATCCGCATGAGCCGCTGACCGCTGTCGCGCTCCTCGACGAGAATCTCCTGGAGCGCCGCGGAGGCGCCCGAGGGCAGCGCGACCTCGGCCTCGGCACCGCCCTCCTGCGCCACGGCAGGCCCGGCGCAAAGGGTCAAAGCCACGGCGGCAGATCCCGCGAGGGACGCCGGCCAAGACATTGATAAGGGGGGAAAGTGGCAGCCCCGGCCCCGTTGCCGGGCTCCTCCCGCCGAGGCTGCCGAAAGGCGGGTCGCACCCGCATCTCTCTCCTGGCGCTGGCCCGGAAACCGGGCCGTCAGAGCGCGGGTCAAGACCCCGCCGCCAGGACGTTGGACGGCACCCTGACGCAGCGCCGCGTTTTCCGCAAGATCAATCTTTGGGCGATGTGCTTCATGCCGATGCATGTCGCGTCCTTTGCTGCCTCATTGCGCCTGAGCGGGGCAAAGGCCGCTTGGCCCCTGCCCGCCCGGATCACAGCGGAATGTTGTCGTGCTTCTTCCAGGGATTCTCGAGCTTCTTGCCCCGGAGCGAGGCAAAGGCCCGGCTGACCCGCCGCCGCGTCGAGCGCGGCTGGATCACCTCGTCGATGAAGCCCTTTTCGGCCGCGACGAAGGGATTGGCGAAGCGGTCCTCGTATTCCTGGGTGCGCGCAGCGATCTTCTCGGCATCGCCCAGCTCGGAGCGATAGAGGATCTCGGTCGCGCCCTTGGCCCCCATGACCGCGATCTCGGCGGTGGGCCAGGCGTAGTTGAAATCCCCGCGCAGGTGCTTCGAGGCCATCACGTCATAGGCCCCGCCATAGGCCTTGCGGGTGATCACCGTGACCTTGGGCACCGTCGCCTCGCCATAGGCAAAGAGAAGCTTCGCCCCGTGCTTGATGACGCCGCCGTATTCCTGCCCCGTCCCCGGCAGGAAGCCCGGCACGTCCACGAAGGTCAGGATCGGGATCTCGAAGGCGTCGCAGAAGCGCACGAAACGCGCCGCCTTGCGCGAGCTGTCGATGTCGAGACAGCCCGCGAGCACCATCGGCTGGTTCGCCACCACGCCCACGGTCTGCCCCTCGAGGCGGACGAAGCCGGTGATGATGTTCTTCGCGAAGTCTTCCTGGATCTCGTAGAAGTCGCCCTCGTCGGCGACCTTCACGATCAGCTCCTTCATGTCGTAAGGCGTGTTCGCGTTCTCGGGCACCAGCGTGTCGAGCGAGCCTTCCTGCCGGCCCGGCTCGTCGAAGAAGGGCCGCACCGGCGGCTTCTCGCGGTTGTTGAGCGGCAGGAAGTCCACCAGGCGGCGGACCTCGGCCAGGGCCTCGACATCGTTCTCGAAGGCGGCATCGGCGACCGAGCTTTTCTTCGTGTGGGTCGAGGCGCCGCCGAGCTCCTCGGCGGTCACGACCTCGTTGGTCACGGTCTTCACCACGTCGGGCCCGGTGACGAACATGTAGGAGCTGTCCTTCACCATGAAGATGAAGTCGGTCATCGCCGGGCTGTAGACCGCCCCGCCCGCGCAGGGGCCCATGATGACCGAAATCTGCGGGATCACGCCGGAGGCCATGATGTTGCGCTGGAAGACCTCGGCATAGCCCGCGAGGCTTGCCACGCCTTCCTGGATGCGCGCCCCGCCAGAGTCGTTCAGCCCGATCAGCGGCGCGCCGTTCTGCATGGCCATGTCCATGATCTTGCAGATCTTCTGGGCATGGGTCTCGGAAAGCGAGCCGCCGAAGACGGTGAAGTCCTGACTGAAGACATAGACCATGCGGCCGTTGATCGTGCCCCAGCCGGTGATCACGCCGTCGCCGTAGGGGCGCTGTTTCTCCATGCCGAAATCGGTGCAGCGATGGGCCACGAACATGTCGAACTCCTCGAAGGAGTCCTCGTCGAGCAGCAGCTCGATGCGCTCGCGCGCGGTCAGCTTGCCCTTGGCGTGCTGCGCGTCGATGCGCTTCTGCCCGCCCCCGAGCCGCGCCTCGGTGCGCCGCTCTTCCAGCTCGCGCAGGATATCTTTCATGACCCACTCCCTTGTCGCATAAGCTGCACCTGCCAAATCGCGGGGGGCCGGACAAGAAAAATTCGGCAAATTTGCAAAGTTTGGAAAATCTTGACTTTGCGAAATGCAAATCCGCAAATCAACCCAAGCGCGACGCGGCTTTATGGACTTCCGGCACCGCCGGGCCTAGAGCTTTGCCCATGAGCGCCCCCGACACGCGGTTTCTCGACCGCAGCACCCCGCCGCATCTTGCCACGCTGATCCTGCTTTCGGGCGTCTCGGCCTCGGCGATGAACATCTTCCTGCCGAGCCTGCCGCGGATGGTCGAGTATTTCGACACCGAATACCGGCTGATCCAGCTGTCCGTGGCGGTCTATCTCGCGGTCAACGCCATCCTGCAGATCTTCGTCGGCCCGATCTCCGACAAGATCGGCCGCCGCCCGGTGATCCTCGGCGGCATCGCGATCTTCTGCCTGGCCACGCTCGGCTGCCTGATCTCGACCAATGTCTATGTCTTCCTGGTCTTCCGCATGATGCAGGCGGCCATCGTGACCGCCATGGTGCTGAGCCGCGCGGTGGTGCGCGACATGGTCCCCCAGGACCGCGCCGCCTCGATGATCGGCTATGTCACCATGGGCATGGCGGTGGTGCCGATGATCGGCCCGGCGATCGGCGGCGTGCTCGACGAGCTCTTCGGCTGGCAGGCCAACTTCTGGCTGCTGCTGGCGCTGGGGCTCGCGATCTTCTGGCTGACCTGGCGCGATCTGGGCGAGACCGCGCGCCCCTCGGGGCTGACGCTGATCCAGCAGTTCCGCGAATACCCCGAGCTTTTCGCCTCGCCGCGCTTCTGGGGCTACGCCATGGCCGCGGGCATGTCGTCGGGGGCCTTCTTCTCCTATCTCGGCGGCGCGCCCTTCGTCGGCACCGAGGTCTTCGGCCTCAGCCCCGCCTGGCTCGGCATCTATTTCGGCGCCCCGGCGGTCGGCTATTTCCTCGGCAATTTCGCCTCGGGGCGCTTCTCCACCCGCTTCGGGGTCAACCGCATGGTGCTGGCCGGCGCGCTGATCAACGGCGCGGGCATCCTGATCTCCATGCTGGTCTTCCTGATGGGCTGGGGCTCGGCGCTGAGCTTCTTCGGCTTCATGTGTTTCGTGGGCCTCGGCAACGGCATGACCATCCCCAACGGCACCGCCGGCGCGCTTTCGGTCCGCCCGCACCTCGCGGGCACCGCCTCGGGGCTCGCCGGCGCCATCATGATCGGCCTCGGCGCGGCGCTCTCGGCGCTCGCGGGGATGCTTTTGCAGCCCGGAACCGGGCCCTGGCCGCTCCTCTGGCTGCAGCTCGTCACCGCGATCTTCGGCGTGCTGGCGATCCTCGTGGTGATCCGCCGCGAACGCCAGATCGCGAGGCTGGACCCGGCCTGAGCAATTTGCAAACTTGGCGGCGAAAGCTGCAAAGGCGCAAATCATGGCCCAACAGAAACTCTACGCCGGGGCGAAGCTGCGCGACCTGCGCACCCGCCTGGCGCTGACACAGCGCGACTTCGCGGCCAAGCTCGGGGTCTCGCTGCCCTATCTGAACCAGATGGAGAACAACAACCGCCCGGTCTCCACCACGGTGGTGCTGGCGCTGGCGCAGGAGTTCGGCTTCGACGTCACCGAGCTTGGCCGCGGCGATGCCGAGCGGCTGATCACCGACATGCGCGAGGCGCTCGCCGACCCGGTCTTCGCCGATGCCCCGCCGCTCGCCGACCTGCGGCTGACCGCGGCCAATGCACCGGGGCTCGCGCGCGCCTTCCTCGAGCTGCACCGCGCCTACCGCCAGACCCACGAGCGGCTGGCCTCGCTCGACGAGGCGCTGGGGCGCGAGGACGCCCGGCTCGCCCCCTCCCCCTGGGAGGAGGTGCGCGACTTCTTCCACTACTGCGACAATTACATCGACGCCGTGGACCGCGCGGCGGAGCATTTCGCCCGCCGCCTCGCCGAGCGCGAGGACCCGCGCCGGGCGCTGATCGCCCATCTCGCGGGCCAGGGCATCGAGACCCGCTTCGAGGACAGCGCACCGCTCCGCCGCTACGACGCGCGGGGGCGATGCCTGACGCTGAACGCGCTCGCCCCCTTCGAGACGCAGGTCTTCCAGATGCTCCTGCAGATCGCGCTGAACGACCAGGACCCGCTTCTCGAGGCGACGCTCGACCTCGCGCGCTTCCAGTCCGAGGAGGCCCGCGCCATCGCCAAGATCGGCCTGGCGAATTATTTCGCCGGCGCCGCGCTGATGCCTTATACCGCCTTTCTCACCGCCGCCCAGGAGGTGCGCCACGACCTCGAGCTTCTGGCCGCGCGCTTCCATGCCTCGATCGAACAGGTGGCGCATCGGCTCTCGACGCTGCAGCGCCCCGGCGCCAAGGGCATCCCCTTCTTCTTCGTGCGCGTCGACCAGGCCGGCACGATCACCAAGCGCCATTCCGCGACCCGGCTGCAATTCGCGCGCTACGGCGGCGCCTGCCCGCTCTGGAACGTGCACCGTGCCTTCGAGACCCCGGGCCGCTTCCTGCGCCAGCTGGCCGAGACGCCGGACGGGGTGCGCTACATCAGCCTGGCGCGCGACGTCTCGAAACCCGGCGGCAGCTTCGGCGCGCCGGTCCGCCGCTACGCCATCGCGCTCGGCTGCGAGGTCACCCATGCGGGCGCGCTGACCTATGCCGACGGGCTCGACCTCAGCCGCACCGACACCTTCGAGCCGATCGGCATCTCCTGCCGCATCTGCGAGCGCCGCGACTGCCACCAGCGCTCGGTCCCGCCGCTCGAACGCCGCCTGCATATCGCCCCCGACGAACGCGGCCTGCTGCCCTACAGCGTCGAGTGAGGCGCCCCCCTTCTCCTCCCGTTGCCCGCAGCACCAACCACCCAAGCCCGACCGCCCCAACCCCAGGCGCAGCCACACCTGCTTCAGCTTGGTCAAAATACCTCGGGAGCGCGAGGGCAGAGCCCTCGCACACCCGCGCCTTCCACCCGCGCAAACGTCTGATTTTTATGGTAAAACGCCCCAAAGCGACCCAGAGAACCCCGCGCGCCGTTACTCCTCCGAGACCACCGGATAGTCCCGCGCCAGCCCCGCGATGACCGCGCGGTCCGCATCGCAAAGCGCCCCTCGCCCCCAGGGCCTCAGCCGCGCGCGCACCGCGGAGAGAAGCGCCTCTTCCTGCCCCGGCGCCCAGGCATAGCCCGCGCGCCGCGCGTCGGCCTCGAAATCCCCCGGGCGCCCGGGCTCGGGCCAGACCGCCAGCCCGCGCCGCGCCAGCCGGCGCCAGTCGAAGCGCGGGCCGGGGTCGATCTTGCGCCCCACCGCCATGTCGGAATGGCCGATCACTCGCGCGGGCGCGATCTCCCAGCGGCTCAGGATCTCCGCCAGAAGCCGCTCCAGCGCCGCCATCTGCGGCTCGGGAAAGGGCTGCGCGCCGGTATTGGCCAGCTCGATCCCGATCGAACGGGAGTTCATGTCGGTGATCGCGCCCCATCGGCCCGCGCCCGCGTGCCAGGCGCGCAGCGCCTCCTCGACGAGCTGCCAGCCGCGCCCGTCCTCGGCCAGGACGTAATGCGCCGAGACCTGCGCCTCGGGCAGGCAGAGCCGCTTGACCGCCGCCTCGGCGCTGGTCATGGCGGTGTAATGCAGGACGACGTGATCGGGCCGCGCGCCCTCGCGGCGCGGCCCGGAGTTGGGCGAGGTCAGCCGCTCGATTCTCAGCCCCCGCGGACCGAGGAGCGGAAGACCTCGGGGTTCCAGCCGCAGGCGAAGCCGTCGCCGTCGGCGTCCAGCCCCTCGCGGTCGCGCTCGGGCCCGCCCGCGGCCAGGAAGGCCTCCTGCGCGAGGTCCGCCGAGGCATAGGCCCGGCAGTTCCGCGCCTCCTTGTCCTTCGAGGAGAAGGGCCCGCGGCGATAGAGCGGCTGGCCCACGGCATTGTCGGTCTGCAGCGCATAGGCCACGATGTTCGGCCCTTCGTTGCCCTGCCGCTGCGGCACGGCGCCGGGCTGGACGACCTCGTATTGCGCGCGGTTCTGCGCGATCAGCGCGGCGTCCTGCTCGATCGAGCGTTCGTCGGAGACCGCGTCGAAGTCCTGTTCGTCCGAAATGCCGGCGGCATTGCTGACCTGCTGCGGCGGCGGGTTCGAGGGCGAGGCATTGACCGGATCGACGCCGGAGTTCTGCTCGCGCGCGAGCGCCCGGGCGGCCATGTCGGCCACGTCACCCTCTGCGCCGCCGTCCTCGCCCGAGCCGCCGTCCAGCGGCTGGCTCTCGACCTCGGCGGGCGCCGACATGGCCCCGCCCTCGAGCTCGGCGTCGACCGCCGCGCGGCGATTGTCGTCATAGGCGTCGAAGCCCACGCCCGCGCCGCTGTCGGGGATCGAGGGCGCGCAGGCCGAAAGCGAGACCAGCGCCGCGGGGATCAGGATGTGAAAGCGCATCACGCGCACCTCCGAATGCATTCGTTGCCGGCCGTTACCACCAGCGCTCGGGCTTTGCCACGAAGCCCGCCGCGCGCTCGAGCGCATAGGCGGTATTCAGCAGATCGCCCTCTTCCCAGGGGCGCCCGATGAGCTGCAGCCCAAGCGGCAGGCCCTGCCGGTCGGTGCCCGCCGGGACCGAAACGCCCGGAAGCCCCGCGAGGTTCACCGTCACGGTGAACACATCGTTGAGATACATCTTGACCGGGTCGGCGTCCTGCATCTCGCCCAGGCCAAAGGCCGCCGAGGGGGTGGCCGGCGTCAGGATCGCGTCGACACCCTGGGCGAAGACCTCCTCGAAGTCGCGCTTGATCAGCGTGCGGACCTTGCGGGCGCGGTTGTAATAGGCGTCGTAGAAGCCCGCCGAGAGCACATAGGTGCCGACCATGACGCGGCGCTGGACCTCGTGGCCGAAGCCCTCGGCGCGGGTCTTCTCGTACATCTCGGTGATGCCGTCGCCCTGCGCCAGCTGGGCGCGGCGGCCGTAGCGCACCCCGTCGTAGCGCGCGAGGTTCGAGGAGGCCTCCGCGGGGGCGATCACGTAATAGGTCGGCAGCGCGTATTTCGTGTGCGGCAGCGAGATGTCGACCACCTTGGCGCCGGCATCCTCGAGCATCTTGCGGCCCTCGGCCCAGAGCGCCTCGATCTCCTCGGGCATGCCGTCGAGCCGGTATTCGCGCGGAATGCCGATGGTCTTGCCCTTGATGTCGCCGGTCAGCATGGCCTCGAAGTCCGGCACGGCCTGTTCGGACGAGGTGCTGTCCTTGGGGTCGTGCCCGGCCATGGCCTGCAGCATGATCGCCGCGTCGCGCACGTCCTTGGTCATCGGCCCGGCCTGGTCGAGCGAGGAGGCGAAGGCGATGATGCCCCAGCGCGAGACCCGGCCATAGGTCGGCTTCAGCCCGGTGATCCCGGTGAAGGCCGCGGGCTGGCGGATCGAGCCGCCGGTGTCGGTGCCGGTCGCGGCGAGGCAGAGATCGGCCGCCACCGCCGAGGCCGAGCCGCCCGAGGAGCCGCCCGGCGTCAGCGCCTGCTCGCCCGCCTTCCAGGGGTTGACCGCGTTGCCATAGGTCGAGGTTTCGTTCGAGGAGCCCATGGCGAACTCGTCCATGTTGAGCTTGCCCAGCATCACCGCGCCGGCCTCGAAGAGCTGCCGGGTCACGGTCGATTCATACTCCGGGCGGAAGCCCTCGAGGATGCGGCTCGCGGCCTGGCTGTCGACGCCCTCGGTGCAGAACAGGTCCTTGATGCCCAGGGGGATGCCGGTCATCGCCGCAGACTCGCCCGCCTGGATGCGCGCATCGGCGGCCTCAGCCATCTCGCGGGCGCGCTCGGGCGTCTTGTGCACGAAGGCCCCGAGCGCATCGGCGCCCTCGATTTCCGCGAGGCAGGCCTCGGTCAGCTCCAGGGAGGTGACCTCGCCCTTCTTCAGCGCGTCGCGCGCCTCGGCGATCTTCAGTTTGCTCAGCTCGCTCATCTCGCTGCCCCTTCCCGACCGCTTATTCGACGACCTTCGGCACCGCGAAGAAGCCTTCGCGGGCGTCGGGCGCATTCTTGAGCACCCGCTCGGGCTGGCCGCCCTCGGTCACCGCGTCGGCGCGGCGCTTGAGCCGCATCGGCGTGACCGAGACCATGGGCTCGACGCCCTCGACATCGACCTCGGACAATTGCTCGATGAAGCCCAGGATGGTGTTGAACTCCTGGGCGAGCTCGGGAAGCCGCTCTTCCTCGACCCGGATGCGGGCAAGCTTGGCGACGTGTTTGGCCGTTTCTTGATCGATCGACATCGGGCAGGGCCTCTCAAATCGGGTGCATGTGGATCTGGCCCCCGCCTTTATCGCCCGTCCCTTCCGCCCGCAAGCCGCCCGCGCCCCCAAGGCCCGAGGTTTCCCCCGGCGCGCCCCGCCCCCTTGGCCTGACCGGGCCCCAAATACTCCGGGAGCGCGAGGGCAGAGCTCTCGCTCCGGCCGGGCGGGCCTCAATGGCCCGGCCGGACGGATGGCCAGCCCGAACCTCAAGACCAAAAGCACAGACCCATAACACCCGTCCCCCCGCCCCTGGCCTGACCGGGCCTCAAATACTCCGGGAGCGCGAGGGCAGAGCCCTCGCTCCGGCCGGGCGGGCCTCAATGGCCCGGCCGGACGGAAAACCACCCCCCCCTCGTCACCCCCGCAAGAGATGCTAGGCTCCCGCCAAACCACCCCGGACCACCCCGGTCCCAGACACGTAGGAGAGGGAAATGAAACTCACCTGGCTCGGACATGCCTCCTTCCGGCTCGAGATTGGCGGCAAGGTGCTGCTGATCGACCCCTGGCTTGCGGGCAACCCCAGCTTTCCCGACGACCGCCGCGCCGAGGCGGTTGCCGGGGCCAGCCATATCCTCCTGACCCACGGCCATTTCGACCATGCCTCCGAGGTCGTGGACCTCGCGCGCGAACTGAAGGCGCAGGTTGTCGGCCAGTTCGACCTGATGAATTTCTGGGGCGAGCGCGAGGGGCTCGACACGCTGGGCTTCAACAAGGGCGGCACGGTGGATCTCGACGGCGTGAAGATCACCATGGTGCATGCGGTGCACAGCTCGACCATGCCGGGCGAGGGCGTGCTGCAATCGGCGGGCTCGGAATGCGGCTACATGATCGAGGCCGAGGGCCGGGTGATCTACCTCTCGGGCGACACCGACGTCATGGCCGACATGAAGGTCTTCAACGACCTGCACGCCCCGGAGATCGGCATCCTCTGCGCCGGCGGGCATTTCACCATGGACATTAAGCGCGCGGCCTATGCGGCCAAGACCTTCTTCGACTTCAAGACGGTGATCCCCTGCCATTACAAGACCTTCCCGCTTCTTGAGCAATCTGCCGAGGCGCTGGTCGAGGCGCTGCCGGGGGTGGATGTGATCGAGCCCGAGGTGATGCGCGCGATCGAGCTTTGAGCTAGGCGAGTGGCAGGCGCACCCTGCCCGCGGACAAAGGCAACGCCCCGTCGGTTTCGGCGGGGCGTTGGTATTCGCGCGGTGCGCCCAAGCGCACCCACCCCGGCACTCTGCGCCTTTCAGGGCTCCAGCCACCCCACCCCAAACCGACACGCTCCCTCTCCCCGCCAGCCCTTCCCCTCGCTCACCGCTCTCGTCTAGGCTCGCACCCAGAAAACGCGGCAGGGACAGCGGCAGGATGGCCGGAACAGGCAGCGACCCCGACCGGGTCAATCTTCTCATCGTGGGCCAGGAGGGCCGGCTCGGCTACGAGGCCGCGCTCTTTGCGCTCTCGCTCAATGCCCGCACCACCGGCACACGCTTCCGGCTCTTCGTGGCCGAACCGCAGCCGGGGCCGCTCTGGCCCGATGATCCGCGCATCAAGGAGCCCGCGCTGCGCGAGCTGATCGAGGCCCAGGGCGCGACCTTCCTGCCCTTCGAGAGCCGCCACTTCGGCGCCGATTACCCCTATGGCAACAAGATCGAGGCGCTTTTCGCCCTGCCACCGGACGAGCCCTTCGTCTTCTTCGACACCGACACGCTGGTGACCGGCGACCTCGCGCGGGTGCCCTTCGATTTCACCCGGCCCTCGGCCTCGCTCCGGCGCGAGGGCACCTGGCCGGTGATCGAGCTTTACGGGCCGGGCTATACCGCCACCTGGAAAAGCCTCTACGACCGCTTCGGGCTCGACTTCGAAAGCTCGCTCGACAGGGGCCAGCCGGACGAGCACTGGCGGCGCTACCTCTATTTCAACGCGGGCTTCTTCTACTACGCCGCCGCCCGGCCCTTCGCCGAGCGTTTCCTCGAGACCGCGCTGTCGATCCGCGACGACCCGCCGGCGGAGCTGGTCTGCCAGAGCCTCGACCCCTGGCTCGACCAGGTGGCGCTGCCCCTGGTGATCCACGGGCTCGGCGGCGGGCGCGACACGCTGGAGCCCGGCTGGCTCGACGGCGAGACCACCTGCCACTACCGGCTCCTGCCGCTCCTTTACGCCCGCGAACCCGACTACGTGGTCGAGACGCTGGAAGAGATCACCGCGCCCAACAAGGTGAAGAAGGTGCTCAAGGGCTCCGAGCCGATCAAGCGCATGGTCTACCAGGGCCGCGGCGCCAAGGTGCGCGCGCTCTTCGACCGGGACGACCTGCCGCGCAAGGAACAGGCGATCCGCAACCGCATCAAGAAGCACGGCTTCTGGATGCGCTAGGACCCAAAGCACCTTCCCTGTTCCGGGCAGTTCCCCTAGCGTCGGGGCCAACCCAGACGAGGAGGGATTTCCATGAGCGATTACGGGTTCGACACGCTATTGATCCACGCCGGCGCCCGGCCCGACCCGGCCACCGGCGCGCGGCAGACGCCGATCTACCAGACCACGGCCTATGTCTTCCGCGACGCCGACCACGCGGCGGCGCTCTTCAACCTGCAGGAGGTGGGCTTCATCTACTCGCGGCTGACCAACCCCACGGTCGCCGTCCTGCAGGAGAAGATGGCCACCCTCGAGGGCGGCGCCGGGGCGGTCTGCTGCTCCTCGGGCCATGCGGCGCAGATCATGGCGCTGTTCCCGCTCATGGGGCCGGGCAAGAACGTGGTGGTCTCGACCCGGCTCTACGGCGGCTCGGTCACCCAGTTCAGCCAGACCATCCGGCGCTTCGGCTGGTCGGCGACCTTCGTCGATTTCGACGACATGGCGGCGGTCGAGGCGGCCATCGACGAGGACACCCGCGCGATCTTTTGCGAATCGATCGCCAACCCGGGCGGCTATATCACCGACCTCGACGCCGCCGCGAAAGTGGCCGACAAGGCGGGCCTGCCCTTGATCGTCGACAACACCTCGGCCACCCCCTATCTCTGCCGCCCGATCGAGCATGGCGCCACGCTGGTGGTGCATTCCATGACCAAGTTCCTGACCGGCAACGGCACGGTCACCGGCGGCTGCGTGGTCGACTCAGGGAAATTCGACTGGTCGGCCTCGGGCAAGTTCCCCTCGCTCAGCGAGCCCGAGCCCGCCTATCACGGGCTGAAGTTCCACGAGACCTTCGGGCCCCTGGCCTTCACCTTCCACGGCATCGCCGTTGGGCTGCGCGACCTCGGCATGACGCTGAACCCGCAGGCGGCGCATTACACGCTCCTGGGTATCGAGACGCTGTCGCTGCGGATGAAGAAACACGTCGAGAACGCCGAGCGCGTGGCCTCCTGGCTCGAGGGCCATGACGCCGTGGCGGCGGTGACCTACGCGGGCCTGCCCTCCTCGCCCTACCACGACCGGGTGGCGCAGATCTGCCCCAAGGGCGCGGGCGGGCTCTTCACGGTGACGCTGAAGGGCGGCTACGCGGCCTGCGTGAAGCTCGTCGACAGCCTCGAGCTCTTCAGCCATGTCGCCAACCTCGGCGACACCCGCAGCCTGGTGATCCATTCCGCCTCGACCACCCACCGCCAGCTCACCGAGGAGCAGCAGAAGGCCGCGGGCGCCGCGCCGGACGTGGTGCGGATCTCGATCGGGATCGAGGACGCCGAGGACCTGATCCGCGACCTCGACCAGGCGTTGGCCAAGGCCACGGGCTAAGCGCGGCCCGTCCGCGCAGGGCGCGACATATCCAGAACCGAAACGGGCGGCCCCGAGGGGCCGCCCGTTTCATGTCCTGCGCGCGGGGGGCCGCAAGGGCCCGCGCGCTCCGCCGGATCAAGGTCGATCAGGAGGAGGCGGCGTAGATCTTGTCGATGTTCGATCCCAGCGCGCGGCGGAACTCGAGGTCCGACTGGTCCTTCGAGAGCCCCTCGGTCAGCGCGCGGCTGAAGCTCGCGATCATCTTGGGGTTCTTCGAAAGCCGCTCGCAGGCCTCGTCGGTCGAATAGCCGCCCGAAAGCGCCACCACGCGCAGCACCCGGGGATGATCGGCCAGCGCGTCGTAGAAGCCGGGCTCGGTCGGGATCGTCAGCTTCAGCATGACGTCCTGGTCCTCGGACAGCTCGGAGAGCCCCGAGAGAATCTCGTCGCGCAGCATGGCCTCGGCCTCGGCCTTGGTCTCGGAATGGATGTCGACCTCGGGCTCGAGGATCGGCACCAGCCCCGCCGCCATGACCTGGCGGCCGATCTCGAACTGCTGGGTCACGATCTTGGCGATGCCACCCGCGTCGGCGTGCTTGATGACCGAGCGTTCCTTGGTCCCGAAGATACCGTAGCCGCGCGCCTCCTTCAGCAGGTCGTCGAGCCCCGGCATGGGCTTCATCAGCTGCACGCCCTCGGCCTCGTCCTCGAGGCCCTTGTCGATCTTCAGGAAGGGCACCACGCCGCGTGCGCTCCAGAGCGCCTCCGAGGTGGGCCGGTCCTCGACCTCGCCGCGCATGGTCTTCTCGAAGAGGATGGCGCCGAGGATCTTGTCGCCGGTGAACTCGGGCGCGGTGATGATCCGGGCGCGCATGGCGTGGATCTCGGCGAACATCTCGTCCTCGCCGTCATAGGCGCTTTCCTCGACGCCGTAGAGGCGCAGCGCCTTGGGGGTCGAACCGCCCGACTGGTCGAGCGCGGCGATGAAGCCGGCGCCCTCGCCCATGCGGGTCTTCTGTTCCTGGAAGGTGCTGTCGTTCCGTGCCATCCGCATCCTCGCATCTTTCGGAATTTATCTGGTGATAGCCGGAAGCCGCCCGGGAAGATAGATGCGCGCCCAGGAGGTTAGCGCTAAAACTGGGGGCGCGCCCGGGCGTCCCGTGGCGTCAGCCGCAGGTGGATGCCGTCGCGGGCACGCACGGTCAGATGCGCCACCGGCTCGGGCAGGCGGCCGGCGACCGGGGTGATCTCGAAGTCCCGCGCGATCAGCGACAGCAGGAGCGGCCCCTCGACCATGGCAAAGCCCGCCCCGGTGCAGACCCGCGCCCCGGCGGAGAAGGGAATATAGGCCTCGCGCGTGCAGGCCTTGCCGTTCTCGGTGCCCCAGCGGGCGGGGTCGAAGTCGTCCGGCGCCTCCCAGAGCCGCTCGTGGCGGTGCAGGTGCCAGGGGCTGAGGACCAGCTGGGAGCCCTTGGCGATCTCGCGGTCGCGGAAGCGCTCCGGGCAGCTCGCCTCGCGCACGATCATCGGCACCGGCGGATAAAGGCGCAGCGTCTCGCGGAAGACGTCGCGGCTGACCTTCAGGCGCGAGACATCGGCGAAATCGCCGGTCAGCGCATGGGCCTCCTCGGCGAGCCGCGCCTGCCACTCGGGATGCGTGGCCAGCAGATACAGCGCCCAGGCCAGGGCCGAGGCCGAGGTCTCGTGCCCGGCCAGGAAGAAGATCGCCACCTGGTCGACCATCTCGGCGGGGGTGAAGGTCTCTCCGGTCTCGGGGTCGCGGGTGGTCATGATCTTGGTGGCAAGGTCGTCCGGCGCGGTGCCCGCCTCGATCTCGGCCTGCCGCGCCTCGCAGAGCCCGGTGATCAGCGCCCGGATCCGCCGGGCCGCGGCCTTGGTGTCGCGCCGGAAGAAGCGCGGCAGGAAGCGCAGCCGCGGCAGGAAGGCCGCGAGGTTCAGGATCGGCTGGCTGCGCTGGTAGGCGCGGAACTCCTCGAAAACCGCCTGGGCGGTCTGATCCTCGATCGGGATCGAGAAAAGCGTGCGGAAGATCACGTCGGCGGCGGCATGGCTGGTCTCGGCCTCGATCTCGAGCGGCGCGCCGCTGCGCGCCTCAAGCCGCGCCAGCATGGCCTGCCCCGCCGCCCACATCGGCGCCCAGGTGTCGCGCAGCCGCCCGCCCTCGAAGGCCGGGTCGATGATCCGCCGCTGCCGCTCCCAGGTGGCGCCATTGGTCAGGAAGACGCTTTCGCCCAGGAGCGGGCGCAGCCCCGCGCCGATGCGGTCGGACTTCGGGAAGTCGCGGGGGCGATCCTTCAGGACCAGCTTCACCAGCTCGGGCTGGTTCAGCAGGTAGGAGCGGAAGAAAGGCGTGCGGAACTCGGCCATCCAGGCGCGGTAAAGCCGCGCCGGCTGGGCCGAGAGGATGTCGGCGCGAAAGAGCTTGGCGTAACGCCAGAGCGAGACGCGCGCCGGGCGCGAGGGCGGCTTCGGCGGCCTCATGCCGCCATGGAGGTGAATTTCGACACCGCCGCGTCGATCCGGCTCATCGAGGGCGGCCGGTCGGCGTAGCGGCTGGCCAGGCTCACCGGCCCGGCGGTGATCTTGAAGTAGTCGTAATCGAGCGGTCGGTCGAAGGCGCAGAGATACTGGAAATGCAGCCGGAAGAAGCGCCAGCGCAGGGCGCGCCAGCGCTCGGCGCTGAGCGAGCGGGTGAACTGCGCCGAGAAGACCAAGGGCCAGCGCTTGCCCTCGGGCGCCACGCCCGAGACCGAGACCGGATCGCAAAGCGCGAAGGCGCAGCCGTCGCCCGGCGCGGTGACATCGACCCAGGTCAGCTCGTCCCGGGCGGCCAGGTAGTGCAGATCGGCGCGCAGCCGGTGCGCATCCGGCAGGAAGGAGACCATGGGCACCACCTGCCCCAGCGACAGGAACGCCAGGCGCGGGCCGTCCTTGGGCACGCGCCCTGCGCGGATGAGGTCCGCCAGGACCGAGACGCCGAGATGCGCGCCCGAGGAATGGCCGACCACCAGCACCTCGTCGGCATGGCTGTCGAGCGCCCCGGCGATGGCCTCGCCGAACTCCGCCAGCCGCGCCTCGAGGTCGGGCGGCGTGGCGCCGCGGTGGCGCGCGGAATAGGAATAATCGTGCATCAGGTAATAGGCGAAGAACTTGCCGTCCTGGCGCTTGAACCAGCGCAAAAGCGCCACGGCGAGCGCCAGCCCGGCCAGCGCGCCGATCAGCGTCGCCAGAAGCCCGGGCCCCGGCAGCAGCATCTGCGCGCCGCGCAGGATGCCCCAGCCCGCCAGCACCGCGATCAGCGCCTGCAGGAGCAGCATCCCGATCGGATAGAGCGCCGCGATCACCGGCCCCTTGCGCAGCCGCATCAGCCGCCAAAGCGCGCCCGAGCCGATATAGGCCCAGGCGGTGCGCACAAGGTTCAGATAGGTCGCGGGGATCGAGTCGGACATGCTGCTGCGCACGATGTCGGACCAGACCAGCACCTCGATGTCGGTGCCGGTGACCTCGCCGTCGAAATCGCTGTCGACATGCCAGCCGTAGGGGCCGTCCGTGGTCTTGGGCCGCAGCGTGATCCCGTAACCCGAGATCGCCGCCTGGGCCGCGCCCTCCTTGCGGTAGAGCTCGCGGTAGCGGCGCGGATGGATCGGGTCGTAGCCGGGGATATAGAACACCCGCCGGCGGCGCACCTCCTGTCCGGTCAAAGCCATGGCTCCACTCCTCTCGCCCAAGGGGGAGGCTAGCCCGGCTTTCCGGCAGGTTTAAGGCGAATTTCGGGACAGTTCCGGCGCCTGTGGCGCGATTGTCCCCGTGCTGTCCGGGGGCACGGCGGTGTGGCCCGCACGCGGGGCCTCAGCCCAGCAGCGCCAGCGCCGGGAAGGTCTCGAGCAGCCAGAAGGAGAAGGCGGTGAAGGCCCCGGTCACCAGCGCCAGGCCCACGGCCACCAGAAGCCCGCCCATGATCCGCTCGATCAGCGTCATATGCCGCTTCATCCGGTTCATCAGCCCCATCGCGCGGGTCAGGAAAAGCGCGGCCAAGAGGAAGGGAATGCCGAGGCCCGCCGCGTAGACGCCGAGAAGCGCCGCGCCCCGGCTCGCATCGGCCTCGGAGGCCGCCAGCGACAGGATCGCGCCCAGCTGCGGGCCGATGCAGGGGGTCCAGCCGAAGGCGAAGGCGAGCCCGAGGATATAGGCGCCAAAG
This sequence comes from Roseivivax sp., assembly GCF_054552075.1. Classification (NCBI taxonomy): domain Bacteria; kingdom Pseudomonadati; phylum Pseudomonadota; class Alphaproteobacteria; order Rhodobacterales; family Roseobacteraceae; genus Roseivivax; species Roseivivax sp. Next base: position 163,739 of record NZ_JBTOLZ010000003.1, on the reverse strand, counting down.
GCCGAGCCGCCGCGCTCGCCAACCTCGAAACGCGCCTCGCGGTCGAGGAAGGGGATGCGGAAGACGCCCAGAAAGTGCAGCCCGAAGACGATCACCACCACGCCCGAGATACGCGCCAGAAGCACCTGGTTCTGCAGGAACAGCGTGCCGAGCCAGGAGGCTGTGAAGCCCAGCAGAATGAAGACCGTCGAGAGCCCCAGCACGAAGAACAGCGCCGCGAGGCCCGCCTTGCGCCGGGCCGCGCCCGCGCCCTCCTGCATCTCGGAGATGCTGACGCCCGACATGAAGGCCAGGTAGGGCGGCACGATGGGCAGGACGCAGGGGCTGAGGAAGGACAGCCCGCCCGCCAGCAGCGCCACGAACATGGCCGGCATCAGGCCCGCGTCGATGATCTCGATTCCGAACATGCCCCCTGCCTAAGCCATCGCGCGGGCACCGTCACCCAGCGGGGCTCTCACATGCGCGTGGCGATGGTGAAACAATCTGGCGCAGCCCGGCGCGGCGGCGGGCGCTGGACAGCGCCTGGGCCTCCGATTAGGCAGCGGATATGGATCACGAGCTCGATGCCCGGGGCCTTTTGTGCCCCCTGCCCGTCCTGAAGACCCGCAAGCGCCTCTCGGCGCTGGAGGCCGGGGCGCGCATCCACGTGATGACCGACGATCCGGCAGCGGTCGTGGACATGCCGCATTACTGCACCGAGAGCGGCCACGCGCTGGTCGAACGCCGCGAGGACGGCGCGGTGATGCACTGGGTGATCGAGAAGCGGTGAGGGCTGTGGGGCGGCGGGTGTCGTGGCGGTTTGGCTGAAGCGCTGACGGCTCTAGGTCGGCGGGCCGTGCACCCACTATTCCCGAGACTTCTGTTGCCGAGCAATGGAGTGCGCCTTTCGTCCGCGCAGGTCGCAGGTCGAAGGTCGAAGGGTCCGCTGGCGCTTCACGCGCCACTAACCGCCTTTTCTAAGAAAACCTGACAGCCGTTTGCGCGACGCACTTATCGGCGCGCAATCTTCTGCGTTCAACACCTGCCCCCCGCAAAAGAAAAGCGGCGGATGTCGCTCTGACACCCGCCGCTCTCAATCTGCAAAGTCGGAGAGATTACCGACCGAGGTTCCACCAGCCGCGCCGCTTGGGCTTGGGCTTGTCGTCCTCGGCGCCGCTGCCGGTCTCGGCGGGCTCGAGCGGACGCTCGGCCTCGGGTTCCGGCGCGGGCTCGGCGACCGGGGCTTCCGGCTCGGGCGTCACCGCCACCTCGGGCTCGGGCGCGGGCTCCGCCGCAACCTCGGGCGTCACCTCGGTGGCGGGATCTGCCGCCGTCTCGGTGCCGGTCTCGGTCGCCTCGGGCTCGGGTGCCGCCGGGGTCTCCTCGATCTTCTGATCGACCGGGGCCGCCGCGGGTTCCTCGGAAGGCTGGGCCTCCGCCGCCTCGTCCGAGGCTTCCTCGGCCAGCTCCGGGGTCGGCTTCTTGCGCGACCGCGAGCGGGTGCTGCGCTTGGGCTTCGGCGCGGGCTCCGCCTCGGCCTCGGCCTCGGCCGGCGCGGCTTCTGCGGCCTCACCTTCACCCTCGACCGCCGGGGTCTCGGCGGCCTCGGCAGGCTCGGGCTTCTTGCGCGAACGCGAGCTGCGGCTGCGGGTGGGCTTCTTCTTCGGCGTCTCCTCTTCGGCTGCCGGGGCGGGCGTCTCGCCGCCTTCGGTCACCTCGGAGGATGCGGGGGCCGTCTCGGCCTCGGTCGGAGCGGGTGTGCCCTCGGCCTCGGCGCCCTCGGCGGGCGTCTCCGCCGCGGCGTCCTCGCCGTTGCCGTTGCCGTTCTGCTCACCGTTGCCCTCGCCCTTGCCGGACTTCTTCGACCGGCGGCGGCGGCGGCGCTTCTTCTTGGGCTTCTGGTCGCCCTCGCCCTCCTCGGAGGCACCCGGCGCCGGGGGCGCCTCGGCGGGATCCGGCGCGGCGGCGGCTTCCGCCTCGGCCTCGGCCTCCGCGGCGGCATCGGCGTCGGCGTCGATCGCGGCCATGATGGCGTTATCCGCCGAGACCACGGGGCTCGTCGCCTCGGGCACCGCGCGCGAGGCGGTCTTGAACTTCTCGAGCGAGAAGTCCGGCGAGACCAGCGAGGGGTCGCCCTCGATCTGCACGGCCATGCCGTAGCGCAGCTCGATCCCGGCGATATGCTCGCGCTTCTGGTTCATCAGGAAGTTGGCGATGCCGACGGGGCATTTCACCAGCACCTCGCGCGAGCGGCGGCGGGTGCCCTCCTCCTCGATCTGGCGCAGGATCTGCAGCGCCATGTTGTCGTCCGAGCGGATCAGCCCGGTGCCGTGGCAGGCCGGGCACGGCTGGGTCGTCGCCTCGATCATGCCGGGGCGCAGACGCTGGCGCGACATCTCCAGAAGGCCGAAGCCCGAGATCCGGCCCACCTGGATGCGGGCGCGGTCGGTCTTGAGCTTCTCCTTGAGCTTCTTCTCCACGGCGGCGTTGTTCTTGCGCTCGTCCATGTCGATGAAGTCGATCACGATCAGACCCGCGAGGTCGCGCAGACGCAGCTGGCGGGCCACCTCCTCGGCGGCCTCGAGGTTGGTCTTCAGCGCGGTCTCCTCGATCGAGCCTTCCTTGGTGGCCCGGCCGGAGTTCACGTCGATCGCCACCAGCGCCTCGGTCACGCCGATCACGATGTAGCCGCCCGACTTCAGCTGAACCGTCGGGTTGAACATCGAGGACAGGTAGGACTCGACCTGGTAGCGCGCGAAGAGCGGCATCGGGTCGACGTAGTGTTTCACGTTCTTGGCATGGGACGGCATGATCATCTTCATGAAGTCCTTGGCGATGCGGTAGCCGCGGTCGCCCTCGACATGCACCTCGTCGATGTCGCGGTTGTAGAGGTCGCGGATCGACCGTTTGATCAGGTCGCCTTCCTCGTAGATCTTCGCCGGCGCGATCGATTGCAGGGTCAGCTCGCGGATCTGCTCCCAGAGGCGCTGCAGGTATTCGTAGTCGCGCTTGATCTCGGTCTTGGTGCGCTTGGCGCCCGCGGTGCGGATGATCAGCCCCGCGCCCTTCGGCACGTCGATCTGGCCCGCGATCTCCTTGAGCTTGGAGCGGTCCGCGGCATTGGTGATCTTGCGGCTGATGCCGCCGCCGCGCGCGGTGTTGGGCATGAGCACGCAGTAGCGGCCCGCCAGCGACAGATAGGTGGTCAGCGCCGCGCCCTTGTTGCCGCGCTCTTCCTTGACGACCTGCACCAGGAGGATCTGGCGGACCTTGATCACTTCCTGGATCTTGTAGCGCCGGGTGCGCGACTTGCGCGCCGGGCGAATGTCTTCCTCGGTGTCGTCGTCGGCGACGGATTCGATCGAGTCGTCGTCGGCCTTGGCCGCGCGGGCGCCCTCGTCGGCGTCGTCGTCGCTGTCCCCGGAGGCCTCGGAGCCGCCGCTGCCGGCGGGCTCGTCCTCGCCCTCGGAAGGATCGGCGACCGGGGTCTCGCCAACGGTCTCCATCGGCGAGAGGCCCTCGCCCTCGGCGCCGGCCTCGCCTTCGTCCTCGTCGAGGTCGATGGTCTCCATGCCGGCGGGGCCGGCCTCGGTCGAGGTCACCTTGTCGCCGGTCTCGGCGCTTTCCGCCTCGGTCTTGCGGCGCGAGCGCGACCGCGAGCGGCGCTTGGGCTTCTGTTCTTCCTCGGCCTCGGCGCGGGCCTGGGCCTCTTCCTCTTCCATCAGGGCCTGACGGTCGGCGACCGGGATCTGATAGTAGTCGGGATGGATTTCCGAGAAGGCCAGGAAGCCGTGGCGGTTGCCGCCGTAGTCGACGAAGGCCGCCTGCAGCGAGGGTTCGACCCGGGTTACCTTTGCGAGATAGATATTGCCGGCGAGCTGCCGCTTCTTCTCAGACTCGAAGTCGAATTCCTCGACCTTGTTTCCGTCGACCACCACGACGCGGGTTTCCTCCGCGTGGGTGGCGTCGATGAGCATCTTCTTTGCCATAGTGTCCGTCTGCACGGGGCCAGCCCGCCGGCCCGACCGGGCGGGCAGGCAGACCCTCGTGTTTCTTTGCTGGGCGAGACGCGGAGATGGGGGTCAGCGGCGGCCGCATGGCGGCCCGGTCCCGTCTGCCTCTCAATCGTGGCGCGCGTCATCGCATTCGGTCTCCAACGCGGAGCACGCTCGACTTCAGATGCCAAGGGCGACCGCGTCAACGAAAAGTCCGGCGCTGCGTGTGGCTCGGACGAGGTGGGGTGGCCCGAAGGCCGCATCGGTCCGTCGGGGCGGTGCGGTCGGAAGGCGCAATTGCGGCGGCCTTCGTCGCGGACACCTGCCCGTCTCGGCGAATTCGGGGCCGGAACGCGTTCCGGCAGTCCGCTCACCTTACGCTGGGAAGACGGGAAAACACAATGCCGAAAAACGCGGCTCCACATGCGCCCCGCGGGCCTGGCACGGCCCTAGCCCGCGTTGCGCAACCGCTTGAAAAGACTGGAAGTATCCCAGCGCCCGCCGCCCATCTTCTGCACGTCCTTGTAGAATTGATCCACAAGCGCGGTGACCGGCAGGGAGGCGCCGATCTCGTCGCCGGTCTTGAGGCAGATGCCCAGGTCCTTGCGCATCCAGTCGACCGCGAAGCCATGTTCGAAGTGATCCTCGAGCATGGTCTCGTAGCGGTTCTGCATCTGCCAGGAGCCCGCGGCGCCCTGGCTGATGACCTCGACCACGGCGCGACCGTCGAGGCCCGACTTCTCGGCGAAATGCAGCGCCTCGGAGAGCCCCTGCACAAGCCCCGCGATGGCGATCTGGTTGCACATCTTGGTCATCTGCCCGGCGCCGCTCTCGCCGATGCGGCGGCAGAGCTTGGCATAGACCTCCATCACCGGCAGCGCGCGGTCGAAGGCCGCCTGGTCGCCGCCGCACATGATCGAGAGCTGGCCGTTCTCGGCGCCCGCCTGGCCGCCCGAGATCGGCGCGTCGACGAAGGCCACGCCGCGCTCCTTGGCGGCGGCGTAAAGCTCGGCGGTGACCTCGGCCGAGACGGTGGTGTGATCGACGAAGACCGCGCCTTCGGACATGCCGGCGAAGGCGCCCTCCTCGCCCAGGCAGACCGCGCGCAGGTCGTCGTCATTGCCGACGCAGGCCATCACGAAGTCCTGGCCCTGGGCCGCCTCGCGCGGGGTCTTCTTGGCCTGGCCGCCGTGTTCCTTGGCCCAGGCCTCGGCCTTGGCGCCGGTGCGGTTGTAGACCGTGACCGCGTGCCCCTTGGCCTGCAGGTGCCCGGCCATCGGATACCCCATGACGCCCAGTCCCAGAAATGCGCAATTGGCCATGATCCTACTCCCTCATCTCGATGTCGTTACGTCCGTTTGTGACCGCAGGCCGGTACACTTGGCAATGCATGTCATTGGGTTTAGTCCCGAAAGCCAGGCGCGCCAATGGCGCGAGGACTGCCCCGTGGAGGATCGATGCGCGTTCTGTTCCGTTGGCTCGTCAGGCTCGTGAGCCTCGGCATCCTCTTGTCGGTGCTGGCCGTGGCGGTGGTCTACTACCTGGGCTCGCGCTCGCTGCCGGACTACGACAAGCGCCTCGAGGTCGCCGGGCTCGAGGCCCCGCTCGAGATCGTGCGCGACAATTCCAACGTGCCCCACATCATGGCCGAGGCCGATGCCGACGCCTTCTTCGGGCTGGGCTATGCCCATGCCCAGGACCGGCTCTGGCAGATGATGCTGCTGCGGCGCACCGCGCAGGGGCGGCTCTCGGAGCTGTTCGGCGCCCGCACGGTGGAGACCGACAAGCTCCTGCGGCGGCTCGATCTCTACACGCTCGCCCGGCAGAGCGTCTCGGCCCAGGATGCCCGCGCCAGCGAGGCGCTCAGCGCCTATGCGGCAGGCGTCAACGCACGGATCGACGAGATCAACCAGGAGAGCTTGGGCCGCGGCGCGCCGGAGTTCTTCCTCTTCGGGGCACAGATCGCGCCCTGGCAGCCGGCGGATTCCATCGCCATCGTGAAGATCATGGCGCTGCAGCTCTCGGGGCATCTGTCCGAAGAGGTGCTGCGCGCGCGGACCTCGCTGGCGCTCGAGGACACCGACCGGCTGGCCGACATCCTGCCCGACATCCCGGGCTCGGGTGTGGCGGCGCTGCCGGAGTACGCGAACCTCGCGCCCGGCGCGCCGCAATACGCCCGCTCCGAGGCCGCTAAGGGGGCGCTCTGGCCGGTGCCCGCGCGCGGGCTCGCCGGGGCTTCCAACGCCTGGGCGGCGGATGTCTCGCGCTCGGCCTCGGGCGGGACGCTTCTGGCCAATGACCCGCACCTGGGCTTCTCGGCACCGGCGATCTGGTATCTCGCGCGGATGCAGCTTTCGACTGGCGGCGTGATCGGCGGCACGATCCCCGGCATCCCCGCGATCATGGCGGGCCGCTCGGAGCGGCTGGGCTGGGGCATCACCTCGTCTTATCTCGACGACCAGGACCTGCACCTGGAGAAGCTGAACCCCGACAACCCCGAGGAATACCAGGGCGTCGACGGCTGGCAGCGCTTCCGCACCAAGCGTTCGATCATCGAGATCAAGGACGCCGCCCCGGTCACCGTGACCCTGCGCTGGACCGAGAACGGCCCGGTCTTGCCCGGCACCCAGTTCGACCTCGGCGCGATCACGCCGCCGGGGCATGTCATGTCGCTCTCCTGGACGGCGCTGTCGCCGCAGGACACCTCGATCACCGCGGCGGTGAACACCATGTTCGCGGGCACCATCGACGAGGCACTGGCGGCGGGCGAGGATTACATCGCCCCCTCGCAGAACCTGACCGTCGCCGATTCCGAGCGGGTCGCCATGAAGCTCGTCGGCGCCATGCCGCGCCGCGACGCCGATCACCAGAGCCAGGGCCGCCTGCCCGCCCCCGGCTGGATCGAGGCCAACCGCTGGCAGGGCCGCCTGCCCTATGCCCGCAACCCCGAGTTCACCGACCCCGCGGGCGGCATCGTCGGCAATACCAACAATAAGGTCATCGACCGGCCCTTCCCCAACCATGTCAGCTTCGAATGGGGCGACAGCCAGCGGGTGCGCCGCTGGCGTGCGCTGATGCAGGGCCGCGAGGTGCACACCCGCGACAGCTTCATCGAGTTCCAGCTCGACACCGTTTCCGAGGCCGCCCGGACCCTGCTGCCGCTGATCGGCGCGGACCTCTGGTTCACCGGCGAGGCCGCGCCCGAGGGCACGCCCGAGCGCCGCCGGCGCATGGCGCTGGACCTGCTGGCGGAATGGAACGGCGAGATGAACGAGCATCTGCCCGAGCCCCTGATCTACGCCGCCTGGCTGCGCTTCCTGCAGGACCGGCTGATCCGCGACGACCTGGGGCCCTTGGCCGAGGAATACACCCGCGTCGAGCCGCTCTTCATCGAGCGGGTCTTCCGCGACGTCGGTGGCGCCTCGGCCTGGTGCGACATCAAGCGCTCGGCCGCCGAGGAAAGCTGCACCGACATCGCGCGGCTGGCGCTCGACGACGCGCTGGTCTGGCTCGAGGAGACCTATGGCACCACGCTCGCCTCGCTGCGCTGGGGCACCGCGCATGAGGCGGTGCACGAACACCAGGTCCTGGGCGAGGTGCCGGTGCTGCGGTATTTCGTGAACATCCGCCAGTCGACCAGCGGCGGCGATTTCACCCTGCAGCGCGGGGCGACCAAGGGCACCCTGCCGAACCCCTTCATGAACGTGCACGGCGCGGGCTACCGCGGGGTCTATGATTTCGCCGATCCCGACAGTTCGGTCTTCATCATCTCGACGGGGCAGTCGGGGCACTTCCTGTCGCGGCATTACGACAACCTCGGCCAGCTCTGGCGGCGCGGGGAATATATCCCGATGTCGCTCGACCCCGAGCTCGCCCGCGCCGCCGCCGTGGGCGTGACGGAGATGACGCCGGTGGAGTGACGGGGGGTGTTGCCGGGCGCGTTTTCTTGCGCCCGAACAGCACCGAAGGTGCCGGGCGCGCGCTGTCTTGCGCCCGAATAGCACCGAAGGTGCCGGGCGCGCGCCGGACCGGCCCGATGGGCCGGCGCTCCTTGGGATGGCGCGCTTAGATCGTCGCTCGTCCTGACCTTGCTGGGATAAAGTGCCTAACTCAGAGGGCAGCAGCGCCGGCCCCCGGTCCGGCGCGCGCCCTCTCACCTAGGGCAGGTTTCTCGGCACAGCAGGCGTCACGTCCAAGCGAGTTCCCCGACAACTCCGGCCGCACAGCCCCGCCAGCACCGGCGCTCAAGCGCCGCCAACAGCGCCCCGTGCCCAAGCGCTTAAGCCAAAGCCCTGGCCCGAGCGCCGCGAACAGCCTCCCGCGCACAAAGGCTCAAACCAGAGCCCAAACGCCGCGAACAGCCTCCCTCGCTCCAGCACGCAATCCAAAGCCCAAACGCCCCAGCGCCTCAAACCTTCTCGAAACGCGCGGCATCCTTCGCCGACCAGCGCACAGTGAGCAGGTAGCCCTCCTCGTCCTGCACCTCGCCCTCGACCAGGCCCTTGTCGAAGAGCCAGGCGCGCTTGCGGCCGTCGGCGAAGGGCAGCCGCAGTTCCTCGGTGCGCATGTCGCCCTCGAGCTTGCCGGCAATCGCCTCCAGCACCGGGCCCATGCCGGAGCCGGTCAGGGCCGAGACCGTGTGGATGTCCTCCTCGCGCGCGGCGCGTTCGGCGAAGCCCGCCTGCGCCTCGGGATCGAGAAGGTCGGTCTTGTTCCAGAGCTCCAGCTCGGGCGTCGTCTCGCGCACCCCGAGCGAGGCCAGGATCGCGCGCACATCCGCCGCCTGCTCCTCGGAGTTGGGGTGGCTGATGTCGCGCACATGCAGGATCAGATCGGCCTCGAGCACCTCTTCGAGCGTGGCGCGGAAGGCCGCCACCAGCTCGGTCGGCAGGTCCGAGATGAAGCCCACCGTGTCCGAGAGGATCACGTCGATGCCATTGTCGAGCCGCACCCCGCGCATCGTCGGGTCGAGCGTGGCGAAGAGCATGTCCTTGGCCATGACCTCGGCGCCGGTGAGCCGGTTGAAGAGCGTCGACTTGCCGGCGTTGGTGTAGCCCACCAGCGCCACGATCGGATAGGGCACCTTGGCCCGCGCCGCGCGGTGCAGCGTGCGGGTCTTGACCACCTTGTCGAGCTGCCGGCGCAGCCGCACGAGCTGTTCGTCGATGGCACGCCGGTCGGCCTCGATCTGGGTCTCGCCGGGGCCGCCGACGAAGCCCAGCCCGCCGCGCTGGCGCTCCAGGTGGGTCCAGGCGCGGACCAGCCGCGTGCGCTGGTAGGAGAGATGCGCCATCTCGACCTGCAACACGCCCTCCCGGGTCGCCGCGCGGTCCGAGAAGATCTCGAGGATCAGCCCTGTCCGGTCGAGCAACTTCACCTTCCAGGCCTTCTCGAGGTTGCGCTGCTGCACCGGGGTCACCGGACCGTCGATCAGCACCAGCTCGATCTCTTCCTCGGCGAGGCGCTGTGCGATCTCGGCGATCTTGCCCTTGCCAAACAGCTCGCCCGGCTGCGGATCGCGCAGCGGCACGACCTCCTGGCCTACGACCTCGAGCCCCGGCAGGGCTTCGGCCAGGGCCACGGCCTCGGCAAGCGCGATCTCCGCATCGCGGCGGTCGCGGTCGGTCTTGATGTCGGGATGCAGCACCCAGGCGCGGGTGTCGCGGGTATCGTCAGTCGTCAAGACGCGCCGGTGTCCCCGTCATAGAGGTTGATCGGCTGGGCCGGCATTATGGTCGAGATCGCGTGCTTGTAGACGAGCTGCGATTGACCGTCCCGGCGCAGCAGGACACAGAAATTGTCGAACCAGGTGATCACCCCCTGCAGCTTCACGCCGTTGATCAGGAAAACGGTCACCGGGACCTTGGTTTTGCGAACGTGATTAAGAAATGCGTCTTGCAGATTCTGCTTATCCGAAGCCATTGAACGAGCCTTTATTCTTGTCAGAGCGTGCCGCAGGCCGCCGCTTGATTTCGGCCGAGTATGGTCTGCGATTTTGCGAGTTTCCAGAGCGAATCCGAATCTTACCCCGCGGGTGTGGGCCTATGCCCTCAATCGCGCCAGAGATCGGGCGTCAAGGTCACGATGATGGCCAGCACTTCGAGCCGCCCGAGGATCATCGCCGCCGCCAGGACCGCCTTCACCCCGTCGCCGTATTGCGCGATCACGATGGGCATTTCGGTCGCCAAGGACACGATCGGGCCGGTGTTGGTCAGCCCCGCGAGCGCCAGGACAAAGGCGCCCTCGAAGCGGATGCCGAAGGCCGCGAAGGCCAGCACCATGACCGCGAGCGTCAGCGCGAAGATCATGAAGAAGACCCAGGCGATGAAGGCGCCCTCGCGCCGGGTGCGCCGCGACAGAAGGCCCGAGCGGCCGACGGAGCTCGGGTGGATCAGCCGCTCCAGCTCGCGCCGCCCGTTCAGGACCAGGATGAAGACCCGCAGGAGCTTCACCCCGCCCGCCGTCGTCGCCACGCCGCCGCCGACCAGCGCCAGCGCCATCAGGATCAGCCCCGGCGTGTTCAACCCCGACCAGCCCTGCGTCCGGGCCCAGTCGGTGCTCTCGAAGCCGGTGGTGGTCAGGAAGGACAGCGTGGTGAAGGCCGCGCCCCAGAAGGCGCGCAGCGCCTGGGCCATGTTCTCCTCGGTGCCGACGTCGAAGGAGGCGAGCCAGTGGCGCAGGAAGAGCATGAGCGGCACCGCCCCGGTGATCAGGATGCCCATGCGGAACTCCGGGTCATACCAGAGCCCCTGCCGCCGCGCCGCCGAGGTGTCGTTCGAGAAGGTCAGCCGCGAGAGCGAGAACAGCAGGAACAGGAAGATCAGCGCCTCGCCCGCATGGCCCGCCTGCGACCCCTCGAGCCCGCCCACCGGCGAGATCGCCGAGGTCGCCAGCGTCGACATGGCGTGGCAGAGCGCCACGAAAGGCGTCTCGCCCGCCGCCATGAGCCCGAGCCAGAGCGCCAGCGTCAGCCCCGCGTAGACCGGCACCAGCGCGTGCACCACCCGCGCGAGGCGGAGCCGCGGGTCGGCCTGGTCACGGTGGGCCGCGCCCGGGGCCGCGGACTGGCCGGGCTCCGAGACCGCGGTGACCTCGAAGCCGCCGAGCGTCAGCGGCGCCAGGATCGCCGCCGCGGCGATCCACATCAGAAGCCCGCCGAGCCAGCCGACCTCGGCCCGCCAGAGGTGTTCCGCATCCGACAGCCGCTCGGGCGCGAAGAGCGTGAGCCCCGTGGTGGTCATGGCCGAGACCATCTCGAGGTAGGCGTTGAGGAAGCTCGTGGTCCGCACCGCCTGGTGGAAGGGCACCGCCAGCATCGCCGGCAGGACGATGAAGGCCAGGAGCAGCGCCAGGAGCTGGCGCAGCGCCCGGCGGTTGTGGTTGCCCCCGGCCAGCGCCAGCGCCACCAGCGTGATGCAGATGCCCGACAAGAGGCTCGCGTAGAAAAACGCCCGGGCGTCGTGGAAATCCTCCTGCGCCAGCGCCAGAACCGCCGGGGCCAACATGGCCAGCGCCCCGGCCCCGGCCAGGAGCAGCATCAGCGGGATGGACAGGAGCCGCGCCATGGGACCGGGTCAGAAGAAGTCGATGGAGACTTGCAGCAGCGTCTCGACCGCGGCGACATCCTTGGAGAGCGCGAAGATCACGATCTGGTCGCCCTCGTCGACGCGGGTGGCGCCGGTCAGCTTGACCACCTTGCCGCCCTTGCGCAGCGCGCCGACCAGCACGCCCTCGGGGAAGTCGATGTCGCGGATGCGCTGGCCGGTGATCGGCGAGGTCGAGAGGACCTCGGCCTCGATCACCTCGGCCTCGGCGTCGCCGATGGAATAGACCGCGCGCACCCGCCCGTGGCGGATGTGGCGCAGGATCGAGGACACCGTGGTGGCGCGCGGGTTGATATAGGCGTCGATCCCGAGCGGCTCCATCATCGCGGTCAGCGTCGGGTCGTTGATCAGCGCGATGGCCATGGGGCAACCCGCCGCCTTTGCGCGGACCGCGGCCAGCATGTTGGTCTTGTCGTCGTCGGTCACGCAGAGGACCGCGTCGGCCCGGCCGATGTTGGCCTCGGCCAGAAGCGCGGTGTCGAGCCCGTCGCCATGCAGCACGATGGTCTTTTCCAGCTCCTCGGCGGCGCGTTCGGCGGTCGGGCGGTGACGCTCGATGATCTTGGCGCGGATGCGCTCCTCGCGCTCCTCGAGGTTGCGGGCGACCATGCGCCCGACGTTGCCGCCGCCGATCAGCACGACGCGCTCCTGCTTGCGGTGCGGCTTGCCGAAGATCTCCAGCGTGCGGATCGCGTCTTCCTCGTGGACCATGACGTAGACGCTGTCGCCGATGAAGATCTGGTCCTCGGGTTCGGGGGCGAAAAGCGTGCCCTCGCGGCGCACGCCGACGACCACCGCGCGCAGCGTCGAGAAGAGGTCCGAGAGCTGCCGCAGGGGCGTGTTCACCACCGCGCAATCCTCGTCGATGGCCAGGCCCAGGAGCTGCGCGCGCCCGTCGAGGAAGGTCTCGGTGTCGAAGGCCGAGGGCGAGCCCAGCCGTTGCAGCGCGGCGTCGGCGACCTCGCGCTCGGGGCTGATCACCACGTCGATTGGCAGGTGGTCGCGGCGGTAGAGGTCGGAATAGATCGCGTCGAGGTAGCTTTGCGCCCGAAGCCGGGCGATCTTGCGCGGGATGGCGAAGATCGAATGGGCCACCTGGCAGGTGACCATGTTGACCTCGTCGGAATGGGTCGCGGCGATGATCATCTCGGCGTCCTGGGCGCCCGCGCGGTCAAGCACGTCGGGGTAGGAGGCGAAGCCCGCGATGCCCTGGACATCCAGCGTGTCGGTGGCGCGCCGCACCAGGTCGGGGTTGTTGTCCACGACCGTGACGTCGTTGCGCTCGCCCGAGAGATGGCGGGCGATCTGCCAGCCGACCTGGCCCGCCCCGCAGATGATGACCTTCATGGGACATCCCGAAAAGATGATCGACTGAAGAGAGGGTCTGACACGGGGCGCCCCCGCGGTCAATCACGCCGGGGCTGACGCAGCGGCAGGGGTGTGGCGCTGCCGGGACTTTGGGCGCGGGGTGCCGTGGACGGGCGAGACGGGCGCGGGCACCGCGCGCGGGCGGAAAGGGCGCAGGCGCGGCGCGCGGGCGGTGTGTGGGAAGCCCGTGCGCGCGGGATGGGCGCGGGCACCGTGCGCAGGGGCTAGCGGGCCGAATGGGCGCGGGCTCCGCGCGTGAGCGCGGGCGGGACTAGACCCGCCGCCGCGCGCCGCAGGCCCCGCTCAGGCGGTCTGCCGCGCGGGGGTCTCGGCCTCGTCCTCCTCGTCGACATGGGCGATGCGCGCGCCGCCCTTAGCCGAGGTCACCACGCCCAGCGACTTCAGCTTGCGGTGCAGCGCCGAGCGCTCCATGCCGACGAAGTTCGCGGTCCGCGAGATGTTGCCGCCGAAGCGGTTGATCTGGGTCAGCAGGTATTCCCGCTCAAAGGCCTCGCGGGCCTCGCGCAGCGGCATGGTGGCCAGCGTGCCCGAGAGCACCACCCGGCCCTCGCCCTCGGCGCCCGGGGTGGCCTCTTGCGGCAGCTCGGCCGCCTCGATCGGGCCGGTGCCGTCGCCGAGGATCAGCACCCGTTCGATCAGGTTCTTCAGCTGCCGCACGTTGCCCGGCCAGATCATCGTCTGCAGAAGCGCCACCGCATCCTCCGAGAGCGCCCGGCGCGGCAAGCCCTGGGCGCGGTTGCAAAGCTCGATGAAATGCGTGGCGAGCCCGGGGATATCCTCGCGCCGGTCCTCGAGCGAGGGCACCGGGATCGGCACCACGTTCAGCCGGTGGTACAGCTCCTCGCGGAAGCGGCCGGCGGAAATCTCGGTCTCCAGGTCGCGGTTCGTCGAAGAGATCACCCGCAGGTCGACGCGCACCTTGTCCTGCCCGCCGACGCGGGTGAACTGCTGGTCGACCAGCACGCGCAGGATCTTCGACTGGGTGCCCGAGGGCATGTCGGCCACCTCGTCGAAATAGACGATGCCGCCATGGGCCTGCTCGAGAAGGCCCGGCTCGACACCCCGGTCGGGGGTTTCGCGGCCGAACAGCACCTCTTCCATCGACTCGGGCATGACGCCCGCGCAGTTGACCGTCACGAAGGGCCCCTGCGCGCGGTTCGAGCGCGCGTGGATGTAGCGCGCGGCGACCTCCTTGCCGCAGCCCGCGGGGCCGGTCAGCATCACCCGGCCGTTGGATTTCGTCACCTTGTCGAGCTGGCTCACCAGGTTGCGGAAGGCCGGGCTGTCGCCGATCATCTCGGCCACCTCGGTCTCGCGGCGCTTCAGCTTCTGGTTCTCGCGGCGCAGCCGCGCGGTCTCCATGGCGCGGCGGATCACCACCAGGAGCTGGTCGATGTTGAAGGGCTTCTCGATGAAGTCATAGGCGCCCTGCTTGATCGCGGCCACGGCGATCTCGATATTGCCATGGCCCGAAATGATGACCACGGGAATGTCGGGATTGTCGCGCTTGACGGTCTTGAGGATGTCGATCCCGTCCATCTTGCTGTCTTTCAGCCAGATATCGAGGATGATCAGCGCCGGCGGCTCGCCGTTGATCTCGCTCATCGCCTCGTTGGAATTGCCGGCCAGCCGGATGCTGAAGCCCTCATCCTCGAGGATGTCCCCGATCAACTCGCGGATGTCCCGCTCGTCGTCCACGATCAGAATGTCGCCCATCGTTCAATTCCCTTCCTTCAAACCGTTTCTTCCGCGCGTTCGCCGGAGCCCTCGCTCGGCCCCTGCCCCGGCGCTTCGGAGGCAGGCAGGCGGATGACCGCCATGGCGCCCCGGTGCCCGTCCCCGCCAAAGGGGTCGGCATCCTCGAGGGCCAGCGTGCCGCCATGCTCCTCGATGATCTTCTTGACGATCGGCAGGCCCAGCCCGGTGCCCTTGTCGCGGGTCGTCACGTAGGGCTCGAAGAGCCGCGCGCGGTCCTCGGGCAGGCCGATGCCGTTGTCGGCAATGGTGATCTCGGCGCGGCCCTCGGGCCCGAGCCGCATGGCGACGCGGATCTCGGGCGCCACCTCGTCGGGCAGCGCGCCCGCCTCGCGGCGGCTTTCGATCGCCTCGCCGGCATTCTTGATCAGATTGGTGAGCGCCTGCGAGATCATCGTCGCGTCAAGCTCGGCCTCGATCGGCATGTCGGGCAGATCGGCCTCGAAGCGCACCTCGGGCTGGCCGGTCTCCTGCAGAAGGACCGCGCCGCGCAAGAGCTCGGTGAGGTTCTCGGGCCGGCGCTCGGGCTCCGGCATCCGGGCGAACTTGGAGAACTCGTCGACGATCCGGCGCAGGTCGCCGGTCTGGCGGATGATCACTTCGGTCATCTGCTCCAGCCGCTCGGCCTCGGGCGGCTCGAGCCCGCGCGAGAACTTGCGCCGGATGCGTTCGGCGGACAGCTGGATCGGCGTCAGCGGGTTCTTGATCTCATGGGCGATGCGCCGGGCGACATCGCCCCAGGCGGCCATGCGCTGCGCCGAGACGAGGTCGGTCACATCGTCGAAGGCCACCACGTAGCCCTCGAGGCTGCCGTCGTCGCGGCGCCGGGTCGACATCCGCACCAGCAGGTTCTCGAGCCGTCCGTCGCGGCTGACCTTGATCTCCTCCTGCACCACCTCGGAGCCGCTGTCGATCAGCCGGTCGAACAGCGGGCCGAACTCGGGCACGGCGACATGGATCGGGTAGCGCGCCTTGTCGTCGCCGACGTCGAGCAGCCGCTCGGCGGAGCGGTTCACGAAGGTCATGCGCCCCTCGGCATCGAGCCCCGCGACCCCCGAGGTCACATTGGTCAGCACGCTGTCGAAAAGCCGCTGACGGCGCTCGATCTGGCGGGTGTTCTCCAGGAGCCGCTCGCGCTGGCCTTTGAGCTGCCGGGTCATCTGGTTGAAGTAGCGCCCCAGCATGGCGATCTCGTCGTCGGCCTCGTCCTCGCGGACCTGCACGTCGAGGTCCCCTGCCCCGACCCGCTGCGCCGCGCCGGTGAGCTGGCCCACGGGCCGCGACAGCCGTTCGGCGAACCAGAGCCCCAGCCAGACCGCCGCGAGGATCAGAAGGACCGCGAAACCCAGGTAGAGAAGCGCGAAGTCGAAGACCCGGCGGCCGCGTTCGCTTTCCTGCTGCTGGTAGAAGCGCGCGGTCTCCTGGGTGTCGTCCAGAAGGTTGAGGATGCCGCCGTCGACCTCGCGGCTGACATAGAGGAAACGGTCCACGAAGGCGCCAAGCGGCACGAGGGCGCGGAACTCGTTGTTGTTCCAGTCCTCGATCACCGCCACCCCGTCGCGCCGCGCGGCCACCAGCGCCTCGGGCGGCGGAGCCTCAAAATCGAAAAGATAGGAGCGGTCGCCGCGGGCCAGGATCTCGCCCTCGCCGTCGATCACGAAGGCCTCGCGCAGCCCGCGCTGGATCTGCGCCTGCCCCGCGCCCAGAAGCTGGCGCAGCTCGCCGTCGTCCATGAAGGCCTGCGCCCGGCGGTTGGCGTCGAGAAAGCGCGCCAGCGCCTCGGCGTCCTCGATCAGGTCGCCGCGGTGTTCCTCCTCGTAGGCGACCGCCGCCGAGAGCGAGGCTCCCACCACGTTCTGCACCCGGGTCGAGAACCAGGTCTCGAGACCGATGTTGATGGTCAGCACCGCAAAGACCGCCACGGTGATCGTCGGCAGAAGCGCCATGAGCGCGAAGACCCCGGTCAGCCGCAGGTGCAGCCGCGAGCCCGCCGATTTCGCCCGCCGCGCCGCGATCAGCGCGGCGACGCGGCTCAGGACCAGCGCCGCCAGAAGCAGGACGTAGACAAGATCGGCCAGAAGCACGAGGCGCAGCGACAGGTCGGTGTCGTCGCCCTGCATCGGGCCCAGCACGAGATAGGTCAGAACGGCGAGGACGGGCCCCAGAAGAACCAGGCCCAGGGTTGCCGCGTTCTGCACGCGGCGCATCCGCCTTAGCTGGGCCATACGCGCCCAGCTCCAGTTCCGTGCCCGAGTGGCCACAGCCGCCCCTCGTGATTTACGGCCGATCTGCTCGGCCAACCGCCATATCTTGTGGTCTGACCGCTGCCAGGGGCAGCGCCGCCACGGTTATGTTGCTGGTTTACATCAATTTGCGGCGGCGTGTCACGCGGATATCGAGGTCGGTGATCTTTTTGCGAAGCGTATTTCGGTTGATTCCGAGCAGGTCGGCGCATTTCGCCTGGTTGCCGCCCGTGGCTTCCAGCGCGATCTCGATCAGCGGCGCCTCGACCTCGCGCAGGATGCGGGCGTAGAGCCCCGGCGGCGGCAGCATGTTGCCGTGCAGGTCGAAGTAGCGCCGCAGGTGCCGCGCCACCGAGGTGCCAAGCTTCTCGCCCTCGCCGCTTTTCAGGATCGGGCCGGTCTCGGGCTGGTTGCCCAGCACCGCCTCGACCTCGGTGCGGGTGATCTCTTCGGCGCGGCTGGTCAGCGACAGGCGCCGCACGGTGTTCTCGAGCTGGCGCACGTTGCCGGGCCAGGAATAGGCGCGGAAGATCTCGCCCGCCTCCTCGGAGAGCCAGCGCTGGGTGCCGCCCTCGCGTTCGATGCGCGACAGGAAATGCTCGCTCAGAAGGGCGATGTCATCGACCCGCTCGCGCAGGGCCGGCACCTGGATGGTCGCGCCCGAGAGCCGGTAGTAGAGGTCGCGGCGCACCTTGCCCTCCTCGACCTCGATGCCGAGGTCGCCCTGGCTCGTGGCCATGAAGCGCGGCGCGTGATCGCCGGGCACATCCATCATCCGCACGATGCGCGCCTGCACCTCGTCGTCGATGTCGCCCACCTCGTCGATCAGGAGCGTGCCGCCCTTGACCCGCGCCAGCACCCGCGCCGGGCCTTCGAGGTCGGACAGATCCGCCCCGGTCACGGTCACGAAAGGCAGCGTGCGGCGGTCCGAGAAGTCGTGGATCGCCCGCGCGATGAGGCTTTTCCCGGTGCCCGACTCGCCCGAGATCAAGACCGGCAGGTCGGTGTTCATCACCTTGGCGACCAGCCGGTAGAGCGCCTGCATGGCCGCTGTCTTGCCCACCAGCGGCAGCTCGTCCGGCCCGTCGGCGTTCTCGGCCGGCTCGTCGCGGCGCGGCGCGCGGTTGCGGTTGTCGAGCGCCTTGGCGGTGCGCTTCATCAGGTCCGGCAGGTCGAAGGGTTTCGGCAGGTAGTCGTAGGCCTCGGCCTCGGCGGCCTGGATCGCGGTCATGATGGTGTTCTGCGCCGAGATCACGATCACCGGCAGGTCGGGCCGGTCCTGGGCGATCTTCGGCAGCATCTCGAGCCCGTTGCCGTCGGGCATGACCACGTCCGAGATCACCACGTCGCCCTTGCCCTCGGCCACCCAGCGCATCAGCGTCGTCAGCGAGGAGGTCGCATGGACCTTGCAGCCGGCGCGGGTCAGCGCCTGGGTCAGAACCGTGCGGATCGTGCGGTCGTCGTCCGCGACCAGAACCGTGCCATCCATCACTCACCTTCCTTTGCGTGTTTGGGGGCCAGCGGCAGCGAGATGCGGAAGAGCGTGCGGCCGGGCACGCTCTCGACCGAGATCCAGCCGTCGTGGTCCGAGACGATCTTGGAGACCAGCGCCAGGCCCAGCCCGGTGCCGTTCTCCTTGCCCGAGACGAAGGGGTCGAAGATGTCGCCCTTGATGTCCTCGGGCAGGCCCGGGCCGTCGTCGATGATCTCGATCTGCAAGGGCAGAAGCTGGCCCGAGCCGTCCGAGCGCCGCAGCCGGAAGCTGTGCTCGTAGAAGGTATGCAGCCGGATGCGCCCGCCCTCCTTGGGGTCGGCGGCCTCGGAGGCGTTCTTCAGAAGGTTCAGCACCACCTGCAAAAGCTGGTCGGGGTCGCCATGGGCCAGGGGCAACGAGGGGTCGTAATCCTCGATCATGGTCATATGCCCGCCGAAGCCCAGAAGCGCCGAGCGCCGCGCCCTGTCGAGCACGTCGTGGATGTTGACCGCGCGCCGTTCCGGCAGCGAGAGGTTGCCGAACTGCTCCACCTGTTCGAGCAGCTTCACGATGCGCCGGGTCTCGCTGACGATCAGGTCGGTGAGCTCCAGGTCCTCGGCTTCGAGGTTCATCGACAGAAGCTGCGCCGCTCCGGTGATGCCGGCGAGCGGGTTCTTGATCTCATGGGCCAGCATCTCGGCCATGCCGATCGCCGATTTCGCCGCGGATTTCACCGAATGGCTCTGGGTGATCCGGCCCGCCAGCTCGCGCGGGGAGATCAGCACCACCATCCAGTCGGGCTGGCCCGCCAAGGGCGCGATATGCAGCGAACAGACCAGCGGCGGGCGCGAGCCGGTGCCCACGTCGACGTCGTTGACGAACAGCGGCGTGCCGTTGCGGCGGGCGCGCAGGAAGCTTTCCTCGATCGGGGCGTCGACGGCGAGCCGGTCCCAGATCGGCTGGCCGACGATCCATTTCGCCGAGTTGTTCATGAAGCCCTCGGCGGCGGGGTTCATGTCGGCGATATTGTCCGAGGCGTCGATCAGAAGCGCCGGCACCGGCAGCGAGGACCAGAGCGAGAGGGCGAGCGCGGTGTTCATGCCGCGACCCGTTCGGCGCCGAGCAGCGCCTGCGGCAGGCCCGAGAGCACCTCGTCGGGGCTGCGGGCGGTCAGGATCTCGCGACGCAGCGCCCCGGGCGTGCCCGCGTGATCCATGTACCAGCCCAGGTGCTTGCGCGCGACGCGCAGGCCCAGGTCGGCGCCATAGAAGCTCAACATCGCCTCGTAATGCTCTGATACCATGTCGGAAAATTCCTGCCCCTCGGGGCGTGCGGGCCGCGGTTGGCCCTCGAGGTCGGCGGCGATCTCGGCCAGGAGCCAGGGCCGGCCTTGGGCGCCGCGGCCGATCATCACCCCGTCGCCGCCCGAAAGCTCCAGCGCCTGCCGCGCCCGCGCGCTGTCGGTGATGTCGCCATTGGCCACGACCGGGATCGAGACCGCCTCTTTCACCGCGCGGATCGCGCCCCAGTCGGCGGCGCCCTTGTAGAACTGGCAGCGGGTGCGGCCGTGGATCACGATCATCCGCACGCCTGCCCCTTCGGCGCGGGCGGCCAGATCGGGGGCGTTCAGGCAGTCGTGGTCCCAGCCGAGCCGGGTCTTCAGCGTCACCGGGATCGAGACCGCCCCGGCCACCGCCTCGATCAGCCGCAGCGCGTGGTCGAGATCGCGCAGGAGCGCCGAGCCCGAGTAGCCGCCGACCACCTTCTTGGCGGGGCAGCCCATGTTGATGTCGACAATCCGCGCGCCCGAGGCCTCCACGAAGCGCGCCGCCTCGGCCATCCAGTAGGGATCGCGGCCAGCGAGCTGCACCGAGGTGTTCTCGAGCCCGAAGCCCAGCTCGGCCTTCTCGCGGGTGGCCCATTTGCCCTGCACCAGCTCCTGGCTCGCGACCATCTCGCTGACCACCAGCCCGGCGCCGAACCGCGAGACCAGCGCGCGGTAGGGCAGATCTGTGATTCCCGCCAGCGGGGCGAGGAACACGGGAATGTCGATGCGGGTCTCTCCGAGGTTCACGCCGGATGCCTATTCGTTGTGCATGGATCTGGGCTAAACCCGCCACGGCGCTTATTCAACGCCTGCGGGGGGCCTGCGGGGGGCGGAGCCGCCGCAAAACCGGGCGAGCGCCCAATTTTTGGGCAATTGCGCTGGCGTTGCGAAGCAACGGGCTGTCTCTTAATGAAGGCCTTGGGGAAAAGGAAGCGCATGGACTACGCCGTGATCATCGTGGCCGCGGGACGCGGCGCCCGCGCCGGGGGACCGGTGCCGAAGCAGTGGCGCGCACTGGCGGGCCAGAGCGTCGCGCGCTGGACCGTCGGGCGCTTCGCAGCCGCCGCGCGGCGCATCGTGGCGGTGCATATCGAGGACATGGACCAGGCCGCGCGCGAGCTTGCGGGCCTCGGCGCCGAGTTGGTCGCGGGCGGCGAAAGCCGCGCCGCCTCGGTCCGCGCCGGGCTCGAGGCGCTGGCTGCGGACCCGCCCGACCGGGTGCTAATCCATGACGTGGCGCGCCCCTGCGTCACCTCAGAGGTGATCGACAACGTTCTGGCCGCGCTCGATTTTTCCGACGGCGCGGCCCCGGCTCTGGCGGTCACCGACGCGCTCTGGACCGGCGCCGAGGGCCGGGTCACCGGCACCCAGCCGCGCGACGGGCTGTTCCGCGCGCAGACGCCGCAGGGCTTCCGCTTCGCGCCGATCCTGGCGGCCCATCGCGGCCACGACGGCACCGCCGCCGACGACGTGGAGGTGGCCCGCGCCGCCGGCCTCAGCGTCGCCATCGTCGCGGGCGCCGAGGACAACCTGAAAATCACCGCGCCCGGCGATTTCGACCGCGCGCGCGACATCCTGGAGAGGCAGAATGGACATCCGGCTCGGTAACGGCTTCGACGTGCACCGCTTTCGCGAGGGCGACCACGTCATGCTCTGCGGGGTGCGGGTGCCGCATGACCGCACGCTCGACGGGCATTCCGACGCGGACGTGGGCATGCATGCGGTGACCGATGCGATCTACGGCGCGCTGGCCGAGGGCGACATCGGCCGGCACTTCCCGCCCTCGGACCCGCAGTGGAAAGGCGCCGAGAGCGAGATCTTCCTGCGCCACGCGGTCGAACTGGCGGCTGCGCGCGGCTACCGGATCGCCAATATCGACGTCACGCTGATCTGCGAGCGCCCGAAGATCGGCCCGCATGGTTCTGATATGCAAGCGAAAATGGCGGAACTCATGTCGCTCGACGCAGCCCGCGTCTCGGTCAAGGCGACAACCTCCGAGCGGCTCGGCTTCACCGGCCGCGAAGAGGGCATCGCAGCCCTCGCCACCGCCGCGCTGGTGGCGGCATGAGCGCGCTGATCGCCACGCTCTTCGGGGTCGGCCACCTGCGCCCCGCGCCGGGCACCTGGGGCTCGCTGGCCGCCCTGCCGCTTTACTTCGCGCTCTATGAGCTGGGCGGGCTGGCGCTGACGCTGGTCGCCACGCTGCTGCTGGTGCCGCTTGGCACCTGGGCCATCGCCCGCGAGACCGCGGACCGCGAGGACCACGACCCCTCCGAGATCGTGATCGACGAGGTGGCGGGCCAGTGGATCGCCCTCTTCCCAGTGGGTTACGGGGCATTCTTCACCGGCGCGGACGTGCTGGCGCTTTGGCCCGGCTGGGTCGCGGGGCTGGTCTTCTTCCGGCTTTTCGACATCTGGAAACCCTGGCTCGTGGGCCGCGCGGACCGCATGGGCACGCCCTTCGGCGTCATGCTCGACGACCTGATCGCCGGGGTCTTCGCGGCGCTCGCGACCTTCGCGCTTGGCGCGGCCTGGCACCTGGTGCTGCTATGAGCGCCGCCGAGGAGCTTCTGACCCGCGCCCGCGCCGAAGGCCGGGTGCTGGCCACCGCGGAAAGCTGCACCGGCGGGCTGATCGCCGGGGCGATCACCGATGTGGCGGGTTCCTCGGCGATCTTCGACCGGGGCTTCGTCACCTATTCCAACGCCGCCAAGACCGAGATGCTGGGCGTCCAACCCGCCACGCTCGAGGCGCATGGCGCGGTCTCCGAGCCGGTCGCGCAAGAGATGGCGGCGGGCGCGCTGGCCCGCTCGGGCGCCGACCTCGCGGTCTCGGTCACCGGCATCGCGGGGCCCGGCGGCTCCGAACACAAGCCCGAGGGCCGGGTCTGCTTTGGCCTGGCCACGCCCAAGGGCACCCGGAGCGAGACGGTGGACTTCGGCCCCCTGGGCCGCGCCGAGGTGCGTCGCGCCACGGTCGCGCACGCGCTGCGGCTCCTGATCGCCGCGCTCGACTGACCACGCCGGCGCCCGCGCGGAACCCTTCGCAAACCGCCCATAAAACGGGCGCCTGCCCATGATTTGCGCTCAAATTCGGCGCATTTCGCAAAATGACCGTGTTTTCAGCGCCCCCTGGGCCCCCTGCCGCTTTTTCGCGCAGCGCTTTTCCGCTTTCTCCGCCGCCACCGAGGTCAACGGAGGAAGAGGGACCAATGAACGGAGCGGATACCGCCTGGATCATCACCGCCACCGCGCTTGTCTTGTTCATGACGCTGCCGGGGCTGGCGCTGTTTTACGGAGGGCTCGTGCGGGCCCGCAACGTGCTCAGCGTCTTCATGCATTGTTACGCCATCGCCTGCCTGATGAGCGTCTTGTGGTTCGCCTTCGGCTATTCCATCGCCTTCGGCGACGGCGGCGCGCTCTGGGGCGGCTTGGGCAAGATCTTCCTCAGCGGGGTCACCGCCGACAGCCTGTCGGGCACCCTGCCCGAGGTGCTGTTCTTCGCCTTCCAGATGACCTTCGCAATCATCACGCCCGCGCTGATCGTCGGCGCCTACGTCGAGCGCGTGGGCTTCGGCTTCGTACTGCTGTTCTCGGGGCTCTGGATGCTCCTGTGCTACGCGCCGGTGGTGCATTGGGTCTGGGGCGGCGGGATGCTGGCCGATGGCGGCATCTTCGGCGAGACCGGCGTGCGCGACTTCGCCGGCGGCATCGTGGTGCATGAGACCGCGGGCATCGCGGCGCTGATCCTCGCGGTCTTCCTGGGGCCGCGGAAGAAGAACACCATCCCGCCGCACAACCCCGGTTACACGATGATTGGCGCGGCCATGCTCTGGGTCGGCTGGTTCGGCTTCAACGGCGGCTCGCAGCTCGCCGCCGACGGTGGCGCGGCCATGGCCCTGACGGTGACGCATATCTCGGCGGCCACCGCCTCGCTGACCTGGGCGCTCTGGGAGAAGCTGAAGTTCGGCAAAGCGAGCCTCGTGGGCATGGTCACCGGCACCATCGCGGGCCTGGCCTCGATCACCCCGGCCTCGGGCTTCGTGGGCCCCGTCGAGGCGCTGATCATCGGCGCGGTCGCGGGCATCCTCTGCCAGGAGGCGGTGAACCTGATCCGCAACCGGTTGAAGATCGACGACACGCTCGACGTCTTCGCGGTGCATGGCGTCGGCGGCATCTTCGGCACGGTGATGATCGCGGCCTTCGGCGCGGGCAGCTGGGCCGCGCAGCTCGGCAGCCTGGTGATCGTCGGGGTCTTCACCCTGGTCGTGACGCTGGTGCTGGTCATCGTCTGCCGGGCGATCACGCCGCTGCGCGTCACCGAGGAGGACGAGCACAACGGGCTCGACATCTCGGTGCACGGCGAGCGGGCCTACGACGTGGCGAGCTGAACGCGCCCACGCAACAGACGACAGAAAGGCGGGTCCAAGCGGCCCGCCTTTTTCTTTGGCTCTGGGGGAGATCGGTGGGGTCTTGCAGCGTGGTGGCCGTCAGTCCCCTCGGCCTCTCTTCTCAGTCAAGGCTGCCCGGCGCCACCCTGCCCTGGACACCTCGCGGGCCCAAGCGTCCACCTCAGCCCAGCCGCAAGACCAAGCCCCGGCGCTAGCCGTAAAGCTCGGCCGCCCGGCGCTCGAAGGCGCGCACGATGCGCTGCATCGCCTCGTAGAAGAACATCCCCGCCGCGCCCTGCAGGATGCGGTTCTTGAACTCGAAATCGACGTGGAAGCTGACCTCGCAGCCGCCGTCCACGTCGCGGAAGGCCCAGCGGCTCTCCATGTAGCGGAACGGCCCGTCGAGATACTCGGTGTCGATCTTGCGGTCCTCGGGGAACAGCGTCACCCGGCTGCCGAAACGCTCGCGGAAGACTCGGAACGAGATCACCAGGTCGGCCAGCATGACCTTTCTGTCGGCTTTCTCCTCGGTCGACCGGATGCGCGCGGCGGCGCACCATGGCAGGAAGTCCGGGTAGGATTCGACATCCGCGACGAGCCGGTACATATCGTCCGCCGCATAGGGCAAAGTCTTGGTTTCGGAATGCTTTGGCACTGCCTCGCTCCGCTGGTGACAACCGCTCGTCATGTCGTATAGAGGCGAGACAAAATCAAGGGAACGAGATGTCCCAACCTAGTTACGTGATCGACGAGATGATCTCGGCCAAGGCCATCGCGGCGCGCATCGAGGCGCTGGCGCAAGAGATCGAGAAGGACTTCAAGGACACCAACAAGCTGGTCGTGGTCGGCCTCTTGCGGGGGTCTTTCGTCTTCATCGCGGACCTCGTCCGCGAGCTTGGCCTGCCGGTGGAGGTGGATTTCCTCGAGGTCTCCTCTTACGGCGATTCGATGGAATCGAGCCGCGAGGTGCGGATCCTGAAGGACCTGCGCACCGGCATCGAGGGCCGCGACGTGCTGGTCGTCGAGGACATCGTCGACACCGGCTACACGCTGAGCCACGTCATCAAGCTTCTGGAAAGCCGCGCGCCCCGGCAGCTGCGGACCATTGCGCTGCTCGACAAGCCGACGCGCCGCGAGGTGGACATCCGCGCCGATTGGATCGGCTTCGAGATCCCCGACGAGTTCGTGGTCGGCTACGGCATCGACTACGCGCAGCGCAACCGCAACCTGGGCTTCATCGGCAAGGTCCGCTTCACGGAGTGAGCATGCGCTGGCTTCTGAGGATGCGGCTCTGGGCGCAACGCCCCAAGAGCGAGACGCAGGTGAAGATCCTGCTGGGCATCGTCGGTCTCTGCCTGGCGCTCTACGCGGTGGAGCGCTGGATCGGCTGGCCCGAGGCGCTGACCTTCGAGGCTTATTCGCCGCCGAACCGGGTGTCGCGCTAGGCGCGCGGGTGTGGAGGGGCTTGGCTCGCGGGCGTCGTTTGGCGGCCTTCGGGACGCTTGGGGATTAAGCTCGCACGGCGTGACCGCCGCCCCCCCCCTGCCCCGAACCTCACCGCAAAAAGCGATCCGCCCTCAGAACACCATGCCTTCGGAGAGCGGCTGCCCGTCGCGGATCCGCGCCCAGCCCAGCGGGCCGAGATCGAGGCTGCGGTAGGCGCCATGACGGATCCATTCCGCCACGCCCCGCCCCGCCGCGGGCGCGTGCTGCACGCCGTGGCCCGAGAAGCCGGTGCAGAAGACCAGGTTGCCGAAGCGGTCATGCGGGCCGATCACCGCGTTCTGATCTAGCATGTTCATCTCGTAGTGCCCTGCCCAGGTGCGGTCGAGCCGAAGCTCCTCCATGGCCGGAACCCGGTGCGCGAGGTTTGGCCAGAAGAGGTCGAGCAGCAACTCGTGGTCGGGCTCGAGGTCCTCGGGCGGGTGGTCGTCGCGCTCGGGCGGGGGCTGGATGCCGCCGATGAAGCCCTGCCCCTCGGGACGCAGCCAGAAGCCCGAGACATCGCAGGTGAGCGGCAGCCCCGCCGGATCGACCGGCGCGCGGAAGGCGAAGGCGGTGCGCTTCTTGGCCACGACCGGCAGGTCGATGCCGAGCCCGGCGACCAGCGGCGCCGAATGCGCGCCCGCGGCCAGCACGCACCAGTCGCAGGGCAAGGTCGTGCCGTCTTTCAGGACCACCTGGGTCACCGCGCCAGCCTGGGCTTCGAGCCCCGTGACCTCGCCGGTCAAATAGTCGACGCCGGCCTCCCGCGCCCGGGCCCGCGCCTGGGTCAGCATCGACCAGGCGTCGAACCAACCCTCATTGCGGGTGCCGAGCGTGCCGCAGGCCAGGTCCTCGGTGTTCAGATGCGGAAAGCGCCGGGAGAGCTCGGCGCGGTCGAGCAGCGCCACCTCGGCGCCTGTGGCATTCTGCATCTCGGCCAGCCGGGCGCGGTGCTCGGCCCCGGTCTCGTCGGCGAGGACCAGGTAGCCCTCCTCGCGGAAGGCCATGATCTCGCCCGCCTGGCGCAGGTAGTCGGCGCCGAAAAGCGACATCTCGACCAGGAGCGGCGTGTCGAACTGGGTGCGGATCCCCGCCGCCGAGAGCGCCGTCGAGGCGCGGGCATAGCTCGGGTCGCGCTCGACCACGGTGATCGGGCCGGCAAAGCCCTGATCCCGCAGCGACATGGCGCAGAACGAGCCCATGGCCGCGCCGCCGAGGATGACGACGCGGGAGGCCTCGGGGCTCCGCGCCGCGCTCACTCGGGCACGGGCACGGTGTAGTTCAGCACCATGCGCCCGCCGTCGGGATAGATCGTCTGGCCCACCACGTAAGAGGCATCCGGGCCGCAGAGGAAGGCTGCGACCGAGGCCACCTCGGAGGGTTCCCCGCAGCGCCCCGCGGGCGTCCGCGACAGGATGGTGTTGCGCGCCGCGTCGGACTGCATGACCGACTGGCGCACCATGTCGGTCAGGATCGTGCCCGGCCCGATGGCGTTGACGCGGATGCCGTGCTTGATCAGCCCGATCGACATGACCGCGGTGAGCTGCTTCATGCCGCCCTTGGAGCAGGCATAGGCGACGGTGTTGGGGATCGCGAGTTCGGCGTTGACCGAGGACATGTTGACGATGGCGCCGCCTTCGCCCTGGTCGATCATCGCCCGCGCGGCGGCCTGGCCCAGAAGGAAGGGCGCCTTGAGGTTGACCGCCATAGTCTGGTCGAAGCCGTCCTCGGGGAAGTCGACGAAATCGGCCTGGACGATGATGCCGGCGTTGTTGATCAGCACGTCGCAGCGCCCGAAGGCCTCGCGGCAGGCGGCGACGATCTCCGCGGCGCCCTCGGCGTTGAGCGTCGAGAGATCGGCCGCATGGGCGACGGCGTTCGCGCCGAGCCGATCCGCGGCGGCGAGCAGCGCCTCTTCCTTGACGTCGACCATGAGCACCCGGTCGCCGTCGGAGATGAAGCGTTCGGCACAGGCCAGCCCGAGGCCCTGGGCGGCCCCTGTCACGATCACGGCGCGGTCGGTCTCTCGCATATGGCGGCTCCTTGATGGGGGGATTTTGCGCCACTGTGACAGGCTCGTCCCGGGGCGCAAGCCCGGGATTGGGGGGCTTGGGGTGGGCAGGTGGCGGGCGGCTGGGGGAGCTGCCGGGGGTCGGTCTGGGGTGTCTCCCGCAGAGGCCACCCCGGCACCCTCTCAACACGCCCCACCCGAGGGCGCGCGCCGGACCGGGGGCCGGCGCTACTGAGTTCTGAGCGAGGCGCTTTATCCCGGCAAGGTCAGGACTAGAGAAAGGCTGAGCACGCCACCCCAAAGAGCGCCGGCCCATCGGGCCGGTCCGGCGCGCGCCCGGCACCCTCAGTGCTGTTCGGGCGCAAGAAGGCCGGACTTCAACCGATCTCTCTCACATGCACAGGCCGGTTTGTTGTGTCACACGCAGACACCGCGCCCACCAACCTCTCAACACGCCCCACCCGAGGGCGCGCGCCGGACCGGGGGCCGGCGCTGCCGACCTCCGAGCTATGCGCTTTATCCCGGCAAGGTCAGGACGAAAGAGACGCTAAGCACGCCACACCAAGGAGCGCCGGCCCATCGGGCCGGTCCGGCGCGCGCCCGGCACCTTCGGTGCTATTCGGGCGCAAGAGGAGCCAGCTTCCCCCGATCGCACTGATGCAAAGGACAGTCTTGGGGGGTCTTCCGCAAAAAGCGCGTCCCCCCCTTCACCAAAGGCCCAAGCTGAGGGCGCCAACATCCCTACCCCAGCTCCTCCACCAGGAAATCCGCCGGCCCGATAACACCAACCTCGGTCTCCACCGCCTCGGCGTTGTGGTTGAACCAGAAGCGCTCGGTCGCGGTCTCGCGGCAGCGCACGCCCTCGGGCAGAACCCGCAGCGCCACCCCGGCCCTGTCAGCCATCCAGGCCACCAGCCGGTCGAGCGCCGCGGCATCGCCCCAGCCGCCCATGTAGAGCAAGCGTCCGCCGCGCATGGCGACGGGCTGGCCCGCCTCCGTGGCCAGCACCACCTCGGCCCCGCCCTCGATCTCCTCGAGGTAGCGCGTCGCGGCGCCGCCGCCTTCAAGCGGCAGGGGCATGTCGGGGCGCAGGCTCTCGACACGGGAGACCCGCAGGTCGAGCCCGGGCATCGCGGGCGGCAGCGGCACGGGGATGGAGAACTCGCCGTCCCGCGCGCCGCTTCGAGGGCCGATCAGCACCTCGGCGCCGCAGCCGCTCAGCCGCGCCTTCAACTCCTCGGGCATGTGGTTCAGCCCCGGCGCCAGCACCATGGCATAGCCCGAAAGGTCGCCCTCGGGCGGCAGGATGTCGATGCTGAGCCCGGCCCGGCGCAGCGCCCGGTAGTGATCGAGCACCAGGTCGAAATAGGACAGTCCCGCGCCATGCGGCTGCACCTCCCAGGCCCAGGCCGCGTCGAAATCGAAGATCAGCGCGACCGGCGCGCGACCCGCCGTCACCTCGGAACGCGCGGAGAGCTCGCGGGCCACCTGCTGCGCCTCGCCATAGGCGGGCGCCTCGGCGCTGTCGGGGCGCAACATGCCGGTGTGGAGCTGCTCCTGGGCGAAAGGCGCCTGGCGCCAGCGGAAGTAACAGACCGCCTCGGCGCCATGGGCAAAGGCCTCCCAGGTCCAGAAGCGCACCATGCCCGGCAAGGGCGAAGGATTGTGCGGCGCCCAGTTCACCGGCCCGGGCTGCTGCTCCATGACCCACCAGCGCCCCCGCCCCGCGGCGCGGTAGATGTCGTGGTGGAAAGCCTGGAAATCCGGCTCGCCCTGGCGGGCGTAGCGGCGCTGGGTCTGGGCATCCGCGCCGACCCGGTCCTCGAGAAAGCCCAAGGGATAGGAATCCCAGGTCACGAAATCGAGGTCTTCGCCGACCTTGTAGTGATCGAAGCCGGTCTCGCGGCCCATGTAGTTGTGCGAGATCGGCGCCTTGGAGCGGGCGCGGATGATCTCGACCTGGGCGCGGTTGAAGCGCACCACCTGGTCCGAGGAAAAGCGCCGGAAGGCCAGGCTATGGGCCGGGTTGGGCTCGGTCACGGTTAGATGGGGCAGCTCGATCTGGTCGAAGCTGTCGTAGTCCATCGACCAGAAGACATTGCCCCAGGCGCGGTTCAGCGCCTCGACCGACTGGTAGCGCTGCGCCAGCCAGTCGCGGAAGGCGTCGCGCGCCGCCTCGGAATAGGAGACCGCGGTGTCGTGGCAGCCGTATTCGTTGTCGGTCTGCCAGGCCGCGAGATGCGGGTGATGGCCGTAGCGATCGGCCAGGGCGGTCACGATCCGGCGGCATTCGGCCAGGTAGCCTTCATGCGAAAAGCAGTAGTGCCGCCGCGAGCCGTAGCCGCGCGCACGGCCGTCGACGTCGCGGGCCAGCATGTCGGGGTGTTTGTCGACCACCCAGCGCGGCGGCGTGGCGGTGGGCGTGCCGAGGACGACCTTCAGCCCCGCCTGCCCCAGGACATGCATGGCGGTGTCGAGCCAGTCCCACTCGAATCGCCCCGGCGCGGGCTCGAGCCGCGACCAGGCGAACTCGCCGATGCGGACCCAGGTGAGGCCCGCTTCGACCATGCGCCGGGCGTCCTCTTCCCAGATTTCGCGGGGCCAGTGTTCGGGGTAATAGCAGGTGCCAAGCGTGCGGCGCATCGGGGGCTCTCGCGGTCAGGGAATGTGGGGGAGACGACGGATCAGCCGGGCAGCGCGTCCCAGGCCGTGACGACCTGGGCGGCGCGCCGGGCGACCTCCTCGGGGGTGAAGCCGGGCTTGTAGAGGCTGGTGCCCATGCCGAAGCCGGTCACGCCCGCGGCGCGCCAGTCGGCAAAATCCTCGGCCCCGACCCCGCCCACGGCATAGGTCTCGGCCTCGGGCGGCAAGACGGCGGCAAGCGCCTTGAGCCCGTCGGTGCCGAGCTTGAAGGCGGGAAAGAGCTTCAGCCCGTCGGCCCCGGCGCGGAGCGCGGCAAAACACTCGGTGGCGGTAAAGACGCCGGGGTAGGATTGCATGCCCGCGGCTTTCGTGGCGCGGATCACCTCGGGGCAGCAGTCGGGCGAGACCACCATTCCCGCGCCGATCCCCGCGAGCCTGTCGACCGCCGCGGGATCGAGCACCGTGCCCGCGCCGATCAGCGCGCGGTCTCCGCAGGCGCCGACCATGCGGTCGATGCTGTCGAAGGGATCGGGCGAGTTCAGCGGCACCTCGATCCGGTCGATGCCCTGCTCGAGCAGCGCCTCGCAGATCGGCACGGCCTCGTCGGGGGTGATCCCGCGCAGGATGGCGATGACCTTGCGGCTCATGATGCGGCCTTTCTGAGTTGGGCCCGGGCGGCGGTCAGCCCGGCAAGCGTGATGTCCTCGGCGTCGAGCCGGTCGACGGCGGCGCCCTGGGCTTCGAGCGCGCGGGCATAGGCCTCGGCCTGGCCGCCGTTGCCGGCGACGATCACCGGCTGGCCCAGCCAATAGGCGCGCGCCCCGGCAAGCTCCATGCCGATGAGCTGCCCGGAAAGCCGCGCCAGCGCCGTCTCGGGTGGCAGATCGGCCAGCAGCGCCTCGGCGCGCAGCGAAAAGAGGTTGGCGGCCAGCGGCGCGGGCCGCGACATGGCATCCGAGACCGCGGCGTCGAAGGCCGCGGCGTCCCAGCCCTCGGTGCCGAGCGAGTGGCGCAGCACCGAGGCGTCGCGCAGGAGCGCGAAAATCTCGCCGGTCATATAGGTGCGGAAGCTCACCACCTCGCGGGCCGAGCATTGCACCCACTTGGTATGGGTGCCGGGCAGGCAGATGGTGCCGTCGAACTCGGGCCGAGCGGCGAAGATCCCGGCGATCTGGGTCTCCTCGCCGCGCATGACGTCGGCGGGCTGGGCCTGCTTGATCCCGGGCAGGATGCGCACCGCGAGGCGCGGATCCTCGGTCGCGACCTCGGTCGCGGCGTCAAGGCCCGGCGGCGCGCAGGGCACCGCGCGGTAGGGCGCCTCGGCCCAGCCCTGGCGCGAGCCCGCCATGCCGCAGACCACCACGGGCACCGCCCGGTCGGCGGGCAAGGCATCGCCCACGAGGTCCAGGAGCGCCGGCTCGAAACCCGCCCGGTCGAGCCGGTTCATCCCCTGGTCCGAGCTGCGCCGGTCGGCCACCGCGCCGTCCTGGCCGATCAGCCAGGCGCGCAGGTTCGAGGTGCCCCAGTCGACCGCGATCCAGTCGAGCGCCGCCATCAGCCCGTCACCACCACGCCGCCGTCGACCACCAGCGCCTGGCCGGTCATCATCCGGCTGGCCGCGGAGGACAGGAAAAGCGTCGGCGCCACGATGTCCTCGGGGCCGAGGTGGTCCTTCAGGCACTGCTTGCCGAGATGCGCCTCGAGCGCGGCGGGCTCGGCCCATTTGTCGAGCTGCTTCTGGGTCAGAACCCAGCCCGGCGCCAGCGCGTTCACGGCGATCCGGTCGGGGCCGAACTCGCGGGCGAGGCTGCGGGTCATGCCGTTGATGCCGGCATTGGCGGTCGTATAGGCGGGATAGCCCGCGTTCCCCATCATGTAGCTGATCGAGGTGAAGTTCACGATGCGCCCGCCGCCGGCCTTTTGCATGCCCGGGATCACCGCCTGGCAGGCGAAGAAATAGGCCTTGAGGTTGATGTCCTGGGACCAGTCCCAGAACTCCTCGGTGACCTCGAGCGCGCTGTGGCGCTGGTCGTTGGCGGCGTTGTTGACCAGCCGGGTGATCGGGCCATGCGCCTTGGCGGCGGTCTCGATGGCGGCTTTCAGCGCCGCGACATCGGTGATGTCGCACTGGATGAAGAGCGGCCGGTTGCCGGTCGAAGCCGTGACCTCCTCGACGAACTCCGAGGCGTCGGAGCGGCCGACGAAGGCGACCTTGGCGCCCTGGCGCAGGAAGCCCTCGGTCAGCGCGGCGCCGATGCCCGAACCGCCGCCGGTGATGAAGACCGAGGCGTCCTTGAGGTCGGGATAGGTTGCGGTGTCGCTCATCAGTGGCTCTCCCTGGTGACGGGCCGCGTGTCCTTGCCGACGAGGAAGTCGAGATCCGCCCCCCGGTCGGCCTGCAGCACGTGGTCGATATAGAGTTTCGCGTAGCCGCGCTCGTAGCGCGGCGGTTCAGGCGCCCAACGCGCGCGCCGGGCCTCGAGTTCGTCCTCGGCGACCATGAGCTCGAGCTGCCCTTTCGAGGCGCTGACGCGGATGCGGTCGCCGGTCTGGACCAGCGCCAGCGGGCCGCCGGCCTGGGCCTCGGGGCTGACGTGCAGGATCACCGTGCCGAAGGCGGTGCCCGACATGCGCGCGTCCGAGACCCGGATCATGTCGCGCACGCCCTCTTTCACCAGCTTGCCCGGGATCGGCATGTTGCCGACCTCGGCCATGCCCGGGTAGCCCTTGGGCCCGCAGCCCTTGAGCACCAGGATGGTCTCGGGCGTGACCGGCAGGTCGTCGCGGTCGATATTGGCCTTCAGCTCCTCGATGTTCTCGAAGACATAGGCCTCACCCTCGTGCTCCAGCAGGTGGTCCGAGGCCGCCGAGGGCTTCACGATGGCCCCGTCGGGCGCGAGGTTGCCGCGCAGGACGCGCAGCCCCGCCGCCGGTTTCACCGGGGCGTCGAAGCTGTGGATCACGTCGCGGTTGTGGCATTCCGCGCCGGTCCCATAGGCCGAGATGTCCTGGCCCAGCACCGTCTGCGCGGTCTCCAGAAGGCCCTTCTGCATCAGCTCGTTGAGGATCACCGGCATGCCGCCGGCGTAGCAGAAGTCCTCCATCAGGTATTTGCCCGAGGGCATGCAGTTGGCCAGAAGCGGCACCTCGGAGCCGTCCTCGAAGGCCGAAAGGTCGAGGTCCACCCCGACCCGGCCGGCGATGGCCAGAAGGTGCACCACCGCGTTGGTCGAACCGCCGACCGCGGCATTGGCGCGGATCGCGTTCAGGAAGGCCTCGCGGGTCAGGATCTGCGAGGGGCGCAGGTCCTCCTCGACCATCTCGACGATGCGCTTGCCGGTCAGATGCGCCAGCGCCTTGCGCCTGGCGTCGACCGCGGGCAGCGCGGCATTGGTGGGCAGCGACAGACCCATCGCCTCGCAGAGCGAGGCCATGGTCGAGGCGGTGCCCATGGTCATGCAGACCCCGACCGAGCGCGACATGCCCGATTCCGCGGCCATGAAGTCCTGCAGCGTCATCTCGCCCGCGCGGACCGCCTCGGAGAACTTCCAGACGTCGGTGCCCGAGCCGATGTCGCGGCCCTTCCACTTGCCGTTCAGCATCGGCCCCGAGGAGACCACGATCGAGGGCAGATCGACCGAGGCCGCGCCCATGACCTGGCCCGGCGTGGTCTTGTCGCAGCCGCCCAGGAGCACGACGCCGTCCATGCCGTAGGCGCGGATCGATTCCTCCACGTCCATCGACAGGAGGTTGCGGAACA
Source organism: Roseivivax sp. (assembly GCF_054552075.1). Classification (NCBI taxonomy): domain Bacteria; kingdom Pseudomonadati; phylum Pseudomonadota; class Alphaproteobacteria; order Rhodobacterales; family Roseobacteraceae; genus Roseivivax; species Roseivivax sp. The sequence goes on along the minus strand of NZ_JBTOLZ010000003.1, from coordinate 129,684 downwards.
GCATGGCGGTGGGCTTCATCTGGGTCTCGCCCAGCGACATGACCGGGAATTCCACCGGGAAGCCGCCGGCCTCCCAGACGCCGCGCTTCACCGCCTCGGCGAGGTCGCGCAGCCCGGCGTTGCAGGGGGTCAGCTCGGACCAGGTGTTGCAGATCCCGATCACCGGGCGGCCGTCGAAGGCGTGGTCGGGGAAGCCCTGGTTCTTCATCCAGGAGCGGTGGATGAAGCCATCCTTGTCGAGCTTGCCATACCAGTTGGCGGAGCGGCGGGTCTTGGTCATCTCTGTCCCATCATTTGCTCTTCTATGGCGGCGGCAGCCCCGGTCCGGGGCCCCACGGCCTGTCGTGTCTTGCCCGCCCGGACCTCGGGCGCGGGCGGAATGTCACTCGGCCGGCCAGGCCCGGGGGGCGTCGCCCCCTGCCCGGACCCTCGCGCCGCAGGCCGCGGGCCTCAGGCGGCCCGGCGCCTCCGGGCGAAGGCCGGAAGCATCTCGCCATGGGCGGCCAGCAGGTCGTCGACCAGCGCGCGGATCTGGCGCAGGTCCAACTCGGCGGCGGTATGCGGGTCCATCATGGCGGCGTGATAGACGTGTTCGACGTTCTCTTCCATCAGCGCCCGGACCACCAGCTCCTGCACGTTGATCTGGCTGCGCATCAGCGCCACGAGCTGCGGCGGGATGTCGTCGATCACGGTGGGCTGCACGCCGTTGGCATCGACCATGCAAGGCACCTCGACCGCCGCGCCATTGGGCAGCTGCGGCGCCTGGCCCCGGTTCGGCAGGTTGCCGTAGATCGGATAGGGCGTGTCGGTGACCATGGCGTTGATGATCTCGGAGGCGAACTCGTGGCTCTTCTCGAAGGCGATGGTCTCGGTCTCGCGGTAGGCTTTGGCCTGGGCGGACCAGTCGGCCATCTGCTCGACGCAGCGCTGGGGGTATTCGTCGAGCGGGATCTTGAACTCCTCGATCAGGTCCTCGCGGCCCGACTTGATGAACCAGGGCACGTATTCGGCGAAATGCTCGGAGCTTTCGGTGCAGAAATAGCCCAGGTGCTCCATCGCCTCGTAGCGCACCTTGTTCCAGCAGCGCGGCATCAGGAGCGGCGGCTTCGGCAGCCGCCCGGCGCGGTAGCCCTCGCGCAGACGCGGGTAGAGGTCCTGCCCGCCATGGGTCAGCTCGAGGAAGAAGGCGACGTGGTTCACTCCGGCGACGCGGTAGCGGATCTCGTCCTTCGGCAGCTCGAGGTCATGGGCCAGCTCCTCCACGGTGTTCTGCACCGAATGGCAAAGCCCGACCTGGCGCAGCTTCGGGAAGGCCTCGGCGAGCGCCCAGGTGTTGATCGCCATGGGGTTCACGTATTGCAGGAGCGTCGCCTCGGGGCAGAGCTCGGCCATGTCGCGGGCCACGTCCCAGAGGTGCGGCACGGTGCGCAGCCCCCGCATGATGCCGCCCACGCCGAGGGTGTCGGCGATGGTCTGGCGCAGCCCGTATTGGCGCGGGATCTCGAAGTCGATCACCGTCGAGGGCTTGTAGCCCCCGACCTGGAAGGCGGTGACGACGAAATCCGCCCCGTCGAGCGCCGCGCGCCGGTCGAGCGTGGTCTCCACCCGGGCCTGGCGGCCCGAGGCGGCGATCAGCTTGCGCGCGACCAGCGCGCTTTCCTCGAGCCGACCCGCGTCGATGTCCATCAGCGCGAAGGTCACCCCTTCGAGCGCGGGGAAATGCAGGCAGTCCCCGAGGATGTTCTTCATGAAGATCGTCGAACCGGCGCCGATGAAGGCGATACGTGTCATGGTCTCTCCGGGTGTCTTATTTCACCGCGCCCAGCGTCAGGCCGGCGATGAAGTGGCGTTGCATGAGGAAGAACATCGCGACCGGCGGCAGGGCCGCGACGATCGAGCCGGCGCTCATCAGGTGATAGGCGGCGCGGTATTGCGCGTTGAACGAGGTGATGCCGGCGGTGACGGGCTGGCTCTCGGCGCCCTGCGTCAGCACCACCGCCCAGAAGTAGTCGTTCCAGATGAAGGTGAAGATCAGCACCGAGAGCGCCGCGATCGCGGGCTTCATCAGGGGCAGGACGACGAACCAGAAGATCCGCCATTCGGCCACGCCCTCGACCCGGGCGGCCTCGATCAGCTCGAAGGGCAGCGCGCGGATGAAGTTGCGCATGAAGAGCGTGCAGAAGCCGGTCTGGAAGGCGACGTGGAACAGCACCAGCCCCATCTTGGTGTTGTAGAGCCCCAGGTCCAGCGTCAGGTCGCGGACCGGCACCATGAGGATCTGGAAGGGCACGAAGTTGCCCGCGACGAACATGAAGAACAGCCAGAGGTTGCCGCGGAACTTGTAGACCCCCAGCGCGAAGCCGGTCATGCAGGACAGCGCCACCGCGCCGATCACCGTGGGCACGGTGATCAGCACCGAGTTCATCAGGTAGCGCGGCATGTCGCTTTCGAAGAAGACCTTGCCGTAGTTCGCGAGCCCCTGGAAGCTCGAGGGCCAGCCCCAGTAGTTGCCGGCGGTGAAGTCGGTGTCGGGCTTGATCGAGAAGATCGCCACGGCCACGAGCGGCAGGAGCCACATCAGAAGCGCCACGGGGATCAGCGACTGGTAGGTGATCTGGGCCGGCCGCGAGGCCTGCTGGATCGGTCTCGGGAACATCAGGCGTCCTCCCGGTTTGGCAGGGTGGCGCGCAGGGCCTTGCTGAGGCCCGCGCGCACGGTGTCATAAGAGACGGTGAGCCGGTGGCGCGCCTCCTCGGGCGCGGTCCGGTCGTAGGGAAGCCGCACCCAGGAGCGGTGGAAATAGGGCGCGCGCTCGGCGGCTCCGGCCTCGATCAGCATCTCGGCGGTGTCGAGGTCGGGGCATTTCACCGACACGCCGCCGGTGTCCTCGAAGTCGCCGAAACAGGCGAACATCTTGCCTCCGACCTTCCAGCTCAGAAGCTGGCCCGGCGGTTCGGCCAGCACCGCGCCGGGCAGCGCGGCGCAGATGCCGTCGATCTCCTGGCGGGTCACGGCCATCTCAGCGCCCCCGCTCCTGGCGCCACATCGACCAGAGGAAATAGGCGATGAAGCAGAGCATGATCAGGAAGAGCACCACCGCGATGGCCGCCCCGTAGCCCATGCGGAAGCCGTATTCCGACAGCGCCTTCTCGAACATGTAGAAGGACAGCACCCGGGTGGAGCCGAAGGGCCCGCCGTTGGTCATGATCGAGATCAGGTCGAAGGAGCGCAGCGCGCCGATGATCGTCACCACGAAGGCGATGAAGGTCGCCGGGCGCAGCTGCGGCAGGATCACGTGCCAGAGCATCCGAAGCCCCTTGGCCCCGTCGAGCCGCGCGGCCTCGATCTGCTCGGGGTCCACGGCGTTCAACCCGGTGAGATAGAGGATCATGCAATAGGCGATCTGCGGCCAGAGGCCCGCGGCGATGATCCCGTAGGTCGCCAGCGTCGGGTCGCCGAGGACGTTGATCGCCGGCAGGCCGATGCTTTCCAGCAGCGTGTTCAACAGCCCGAAGGTCGGGTCGTAGAACCAGGTGAAGACCAGGCCGACCACCACCTGCGAGATCACGAAGGGGAAGAAGAACAGCGACTTGTAGATGCGGATGCCCGCGACCGTCTGGTTCAGGAAGAGCGCGATGAACAGCCCGCCGGGGATCGCCAGCAAGTAGAGCACCAGCCATTTCATGTTGTTCCAGAGCGAGACCTCGAAGGCCCGGTCGGTGGCCAGCTCCTGGTAGTTCTGCAACCCGATGAACTCGGGCTGACCGAGGCCGTCCCAGCGGTAGAAGGAGACCTGGAAGCTCTGGAAGATCGGGAAGATCACGTAGACCAGGAAGAACAGCACGCCCGGCGCCAGGAACAGCAGGGGCGCCAGCGTCATGCGGTGGCGCCGGAGAAAGCCGGGCCCGCCGCTGTCGGCATGGGTGTCGGGAAGGGTGGCCGTGGTCATGGAAAGCCGCTCCGCTCGTTCAGGGCGTCGTCGGGGCCGGGCCCGGCGCGGGGCCCGGCCGCCCGAAGGTGCGGGCGGCCCGCGAAGGGCCGCCCGGATGGCGCGTCGGGATCAGTAGATCCGCTGGCGCGCCTGCTCGAGGCGTTGGAGGATATCCTCGAGGTTGTCGGGGAAGACCATGAACTCCTGGAAGCCTTCCATGGCGACCGAGGCCATCTCGGCGGGCGCGTCGCGGTCGAAGAACTGCGCGATGCCGCCGGGGCTGTTCGAGGAAAGCATCTCGAAGCCCTGGTTCAGCATCTCGTCGTCGTCGACCGAGCTCTGCGCGTTGACCGGCAGCTGCCCGAGGCCGGGCTTCACAATCTCGCCTGCATCGTTGCGCTCTTCCGGGCCATTGATGAGGGTCTGATTTTCAGCCGACACGATGAACCGCAGAAAGGCGCGCGCGGCTTCCTTGTTCTCCGCACCCGAGGGGATGTGGAAGGTGTCGGTCGGCGCGTCCTCGGCCAGCTCCACGTCGGGGTTGATCGCCGGGAACTGGTAGAAGTCGAGCTGGTCGTCGCCCAGCCCCGCCTCGCGCAGCGGCGCCACGGCGAAGTTGCCCATCAGGTAGGCGGCGGCCTCGCCGTTCACCATGAAGGGCAGCGCCTCCTGCCAGGAGTAGGACTGGTGGTTGTCGATATAGGCGCCCATGTCGATCAGCTCGCGCCAGTTGGCGAAGGTCTGACGGACGCGGTCGTCGGTCCATTCCACCTCGCCCTGCGTCAGGGCCATGTGGAAGTCATAGCCGTTGGTGCGCATGTTGAGGTAGTCGAACCAGCCGGCGGCGGTCCACAGGAACTTCGAGCCGATGGTGAAGCACTTCTTGCCCGAGTCGAGGATCGCCTGGCAGTTGGCCTTGAACTCGTCCCAGGTGGCGGGCTCGCTCAGGCCGAGCTCGTTGTAGATGTCCTCGCGGTAGTACACGCCCCACTGGTAGTAGGTATAGGGCACGCCCCACTGCTTGCCGTCTATGGTCATCGCGCCTTTGGTCGAGGCCAGGTTCTCGGCGATCTCGGGCTCGGCCCAGAGGTCCGAGACATCCTCGAAGAGGCCCGCGTCGACATAGGGTGCCATGCGGTTGGCGGCATACCAGTTCGCCACGTCGGGCGGGTTGGCGGTCAGGAAGTTGCGGATCTGGGTCTTGTAGGCCTCGCGGTCGATGACCGTCAGCTCGACGTCGAGATCGGGGTGCATCTCGTCGAAGCGCTGCGCCATGCCCTCCATCACGGCGCGGGGCGCCGGGTTCGACATGTCCGAAAAGATCGTGAGCGTCCCGCTGAGCGGGGTCTCATGGGCGGCCGCGAAGGCGCCGCCCGCGGCCAGCGACAGCGCGGCTGCCGCGGTGAGTTGCGTTCTGAGCATGAAGTCCTCCCTTAGCTCGGAACCCTTGTCTCATTATTTGAAACTTGAGTCCAACTATTGAAACTATGCGGGATTCGTCGTATCGCTGTCAACAGGCCATCCGGGACGTGCTGGCCGCATGCGGGAGGAGACAGGGGCATGAACGCGATCTCACCGAGGCAGGGCGACGGCACCGTCGGCAAGGCGCTGGACGTGCTCGACCTCGTGGCCGCCCATGGCGCGCCGATCCGCTTTGCCGAGCTGCAGGCGCTCTCGCCGCTGCCCAAGGCGACGCTCTACCGGCTGGTGCAGACGCTGGTGAACCAGGGCATGCTGCGCCTCGACGCCGAGACCGGCGCCTATGCGCCGGGCTTGCGGCTGGTGCGGCTGGCCCATGCGGCCTGGGCGCGCTCCTCGCTGGCGCCGATCGCGCGGCCCTTCCTCGACCGGCTTTCGGCCGAGGTCTGCGAGACCATTCACCTGGCCCAGCTCGACCGCGGCCAGGTGCTTTACGTCGACAAGCGCAACGCCAGCCAGCCGCTCGAGATGTTCTCGGCCGCCGGCAAGGTCGGGCCGGGCTATTGCACCGGCGTCGGCAAGGCCATGCTCGCGCATCTGCCCGAGGAGGAGCGCGCCGCCGCCCTGCCCCTGCAGGCCTTCTTCCGGCACACCGCGCGCACCATCACCAGCGCCGAAGCGCTCGAGGAGGAATGCGCCGCGATTCGCGCCGAGGGCATCGCCTACGACCGCGAGGAACACGAGCCCGGCATCATCTGCATCGCCGCCCCGATCCTGTCGCCCGGCGGAAGGGTCATGGGGGCGCTCTCGATCACCACGTCGACCGAGCGGCGCGGGCTCGAGGATCTGGCCGGGCTGAAGCCCCGGCTGATCGAAACCGCGCGGGAGATCGCCGAGGCCACCGCGGCCTGGCAGTTTCCCGACAAAGCCGAGATTTGAGGAGGAGGAGCCGATGAGCGGCGTCACACTGGAAAAGGCCGTCAAGAAATACGGCGAGGTCGAAGTCATCCACGGACTCGACCTGGACATCAAGGAAGGCGAGTTCTGCGTCTTCGTCGGCCCCTCGGGCTGCGGGAAGTCGACGCTTCTGCGGATGATCGCGGGGCTCGAGGAGACCTCGGACGGCACCATCCGCATCGGCGCCCGCGACGTGACCCGCGTCGATGCCGCCGACCGCGGCGTCGCCATGGTGTTCCAGAGCTACGCGCTCTACCCGCATATGAGCGTGGCCGAGAACATGGGTTTCGGGCTGAAGATGACCGGCCATCCCAAGGCCGAGATCCAGGAGAAGGTCGCCGAGGCGGCGCGGATCCTGAAGCTCGGCGATTACCTCAAGCGCAAGCCCAAGGCGCTGTCCGGCGGCCAGCGCCAGCGGGTGGCCATCGGCCGCGCCATCGTGCGCGGGCCCGAGGTTTTCCTCTTCGACGAGCCCCTGTCGAACCTCGACGCCGAGCTGCGCGTCGACATGCGGGTCGAGATCGCGCGCCTGCACAAGGAGATCGGCGCGACGATGATCTATGTCACCCACGACCAGGTCGAGGCGATGACCCTGGCCGACAAGATCGTGGTGCTGCGCGCCGGCCATATCGAGCAGGTCGGCTCGCCCATGCATCTCTACAACGACCCCGACAACCGCTTCGTGGCGGGCTTCATCGGTTCGCCCTCGATGAACTTCCTCGAAGGCGTGGTGACCGGCGGCAAGGTGGCCTGCCCGCTTCTGGGCGATGCGCCGATCGATACCTCGGTCGCCCTGCCCGCCGAGGGCGCCCGGGTGCTGGTCGGCCTGCGCCCCCAGGCGCTGTCGGTCGAGGAAGGCTCTTCGCCGCTGCGTCTCGACATCCGCGAGCGGCTGGGCGGGGTGGCCTATGACTACCTCGTCGACGGCAAGGACGCCCGGATCGTGGTCGAGACCCGCTCGGACGAGGACATCCCCGAGGGCACCGAGGTGCGGCTGGTCTTCGACCCCGCCGAGGCGCTGTTCTTCGACGGAGAGAGCGAGCAGCGGCTGCGGTGAAGAGGGCGGCGGTGGCGCGGGGCTCTGGGGGTGCCGCGCTGCCGTTCGGGGCTGTTGGGGCGGGGATGCTGCTGGGCCACTGCTGCAACCGCTCACCACAGGCCCACCCACCTCTCACCACACACACCAGAGGGCGCGCGCCGGACCGGGGGCCGGCGCTTCTGACCTCGGAGCTATGCGCTTAATGGCAGCAAGGTCAGGGCTGGCGTTGATCTAAGCACGTCACCCCAAGGAGCGCCGGCCCAAGGGGCCGGTCCGGCGCGCGCCCGGCATCTTCGATGCTATTCGGGCGCAAGGGGGGGCCTGGCGGTAACGGGGAGGCCAAGTTCACGAGCAGGGTGACCGCGGCAAAGCCCCCTCTTGCAGCACCCCGCAAAACCGGCCACTCCTGAGCCAGCCCCCTGCCCCGGAGCCCCCCATGCCCCGCCTCGCGCCGCTTTTCCTCCTGCCGATCCTCGTGCTCCTGACCGCCTGCGCGGGCGCGCCCGAACCGGACCGGAGCGAGATCCCGAAGCTTGCCGCGGAGATCGCGGCGCTCGGGCCGGGCGTCGCCCCCGAGGAGGCGCAGCGCGCCGCGCGGATCGCTTATGAACACCCCTTGCAGCTCGCCGAGGACTGGCAGGTCACCGCTTCGCCGCTGGTCCATAACGCCAAGGTGCGCAACGGGCTGCGCGAGAAGGGCCTCTGCAACGACTGGGCCGAGGCGATGATCACCCGGCTCCGCCAGGAGGGCTTCGAGACGCTGGAGCTGCACTGGGCGACCTCGCCCGCCGAGGGTTTCCGGGTGATCCATCATTCCGCGGTGATCACGGCCCGGGGCGCGCCGCTCGAAGCGGGCGTGCTGCTCGATCCCTGGCGGCACGGCGGGGTGCTCTACTGGGGCGCCCCGGGCGCGGATCCGCGCTACGACTGGATGCCGCGGATGCAGGCGCGGGCGCTGAGGGCGGGCGGCGCGGTCACGGAGTGAGCCGGGCGGGCGGAGCGAAAGTGGCGCATATGGTCTGAGAGAGCCTCCTGCGCCAGCGCCGCGCCTTTTCTCACCGGGCGCGCGCCTCTGGAGCGTGAGCCAAAGGGCCCCCGCCCCGACGGCCCTCGCCTACTCCGCCAGCCCCTCGAACCAATCGAGCGCCATCTCCGCCCAGCCCGGCGGGATCCCGTGACCGCCGTCGAACAGCGCCATCTCCAGCGGCGCGCCGCTGCAGTTGGTCCAGCGCTTCCGCCAATAGGTCTCGTCGCTCTCGAAGGCCCCGGCCTGCAGCCGACAGCCGTTGGCCGCGCGCCAGAGCGTCATGGCGTGCCAGACGTCGCCCTGGACCACCGCGCCCGGGGCCTCCGGGCTTTCGCCGCGCAGGAGCCGGCCTTCGAGCGGCACCGTCCCGTCGCGCCAGCCATGGGTGTGCAGAAGCGGCGCGGGGCCGGCGCAGCCCTCGGGATGCGGGCGCCAGAAGCTGCCCGCGACCGGGGCGTAACCCGCGAAGCTCCCGGGCGCGTCGCAGGCGAGGTAGCTCACCATGGAGCCGCCGATAGAGAAGCCCGCGAGCAGCATGCCCTCGGGGTCGAGCCCGAAGCGCGCGGCCGCGTCGTCGCGGACCGCGCGCAGGAAGGCGCCCTCGTCGCGCGGGCCGGGGCGGTCGGGGTGGAAGGCCCAGGTCCGCCCGCCGCGCCCCTGGCGCGGGATGCCGTCGGGGGCGATCACCGCGTAGCCGCGCGCCAGGGCCGCCTCGACCATGCCGCGCATCGTCAGCGTGCCTGCGCCGGTCGAGCCCCAGCCGTGCAGAAAGACCAGCGCCGGGGCGCCTTCGGCAAGATCCTCGGGCAGCTCGGCGTGGTAGCTGCCGCCCGGGATCTCGCAGGCGGGCTCCGCCCCGCCGCAGAGCGCGAACGCGGGGGATGCAGCGAGGCTCAGGCCAAGGGCCAGCGTCGCGGTCTTGAGGTTCATGGGCGGGCTCCCGGGCTGGCTGTCATGGGCGGGAGGCTAGCGCGCCCCGCTCAGCGCGCCAGCGGCGCGGAAGAGCTGAACTGCGGGATCGCCCGCGACGAGGCGCCCTGCGGCTCGATGCCCGGCCAGTTGCCCTGGGCGAGGTCGATGTTGCCGGGGATGTCCTCTTCCCAGAAGCCCACCACCGCCTCGGTGATGTTGAGATAGAGCTTGCCGTCGACGATGCGCCAGAGGTTGGGATTGCCCGGCACCTTGCCGCCCTTGGCGACGCCATAGGCGCAATGGCCGTCGTATTGCGGGACATAGGCCGCGGGGTCCGCGAGGAAGCGCGCGCGGTTCTCCTCGGAGGCGAAGGCGAAGGTGGCGCCGTTGTGCTCGGCGGTGATGCCCGCGCGGCCCGGGACGGCCTCGGGCTGGGGTGTGCCCGGCGCGGCCTGCGGCAGGTCGAAATAGGCCACCACGTCGTAGCCCGAGACGGCGAAGCCGGTGGGGTCGACGTATTGCTCGCCCGCGGCGGCGAGGCCGGGGGCGGCGAAGGCGAGAGCGGCGATCAGTGTGGCGGTCGGGCGCATGGCGTGTCTCCTCCTGGACTGCGTGGGAGCGAGGCTAGCGGCGGGCGCGCGCTCCGGGCAGCCCCCCTCCGCGCTTCGTGAGGGTCCGTGGGGCGGTGGTGTGGTTTGTTTCAGGGGGGTGTGGGGAAGGAGGGGAGGTGTGCGGTTTTTGGGAGGCGGTCTTGGGGGTGTTGGGTCGCGGTGTTGGGGCGGCGGGGAAGACGCGTGCGGTGTGGGCGTGGCGGTGATGGGGATGAGGATGAGGATGAGGATGAGGATGAGGATGAGGATGAGGATGAGAGGCGCTGGTCGGCGGCATTGACTTTGGCAATACACGCCGACGTTTCAGCCGGAGCACCGCAACACTTCCCTCCTGCCCGCCCGCCTGGCCTCTTGGCGCAACGCCTCCCACTTGCGCCCGAATAGCATCGAAGATGCCGGGCGCGCGCCGGACCGGCCCCTTGGGCCGGCGCTCTTGTGGGCGAGGCGTATAGATCGCCGCTAGCCCTGACCTTGCGTGGATAAAGCGCCTTGCTCAGAGGTCAGCAACGCCGGCCCCCGGTCCGGTGCGCGCCCTCTGTTGCGCGGGTGGAGAGGTGGGTGGGTCCTGCCGTCTGAGCCGAGGGGGCATGTTGCGTGCCGTTATCAGGGACTCTTCTGCACGGAGCGCGGCGGCGCTTCACCCGAGGCACAGACACGCTTGATCCCTTGCCCGCCCGCTTGGCCTCCAAGCGCAACACCTCCCACTTGCGCCCGAACAGCACCGAAGGTGCCGGGCGCGCGCCGGACCGGCCCTATGGGCCGGCGCTCCTTGGGGCGGCGTACTTGGTTTAAAGCCAGTCCTGACCTTGCGTGGATAAAGCGCCTCGCTCAGAGGTCAGCAGCGCCGGCCCCCGGTCCGGTGCGCGCCCTCTGTTGCGCGGGGTGAGAGGTGGGTGGGGCCGGAACAACCGCCGCACCCAGCAGCCCCAGCCCCAGCCCCCCTCACTCCGCCGCCATGGCGGCGGGCTCAGGGGTCTCCAGCGCATCGCGCAGCGCGGCGCGTTCGGCGCGGGCGCGGGTCTGCACCCGGGGCTCGCGCAGCGACAGCGGGGTCTCGAGCCGCAGCGGCGCGAGGCTCAGGTCCGCCACCCGCGCCGAGGAGAGCCAGGACAGGACCGGCGCCGCCGCCAGGCTCACCGCCACCGGCATGAGCCAGAGCGACAGGAGCCCCGAGGCCATCCCGAGGATCATCCCCGCGCCCAGCACCGTCTCGAGCCAGTGGAACCGCAGGAGCACCCGCCAGCCGTAATGCGTGGTCCCGCGCCGCTGCGGCGACCAGGCGTTGGGCGCCCCGGCCAGCGCCCGCAGCACCGCGGTGGTCTGCTGCACCATGAGGATCGGCGCATAGAGGATCGCCAGCGCGATCTCGTAGCCGGTGGTCAGCGCGAAGCGCGTCGCCCCGCCGTAAAGCCGCACCACCCCGCGCGAGGCCGCCAGCAGCCCCGCCGCCACGATCTTCGGCAGAAGCAGCATGGTGTAGATGAAGACCAGGAACCACAGACCGTCGATCTGGCTGACCTGCGGCCAGACCGGGTGGAAGGGGTTTGAGGGGTGGAAGTAGATCACCTGGTCCTGCTGCGCGAGCGGCAGGAAGGCCGACCAGATCACCAGGAGCACGAACCAGGCCGGCGACAAGAGGTAGGCGAAGGCCCCCTGCAACAGGTGGAACCGCGAGATCGGGTGGAAGCCGCGGGCGCCCAGGATGCGCAGGTGCTGCAGGTTGCCCTGGCACCAGCGCCGGTCGCGCAGCACGTAGTCGATGAGCGAGGCCGGGGTTTCCTCGAAGGAGCCGCCGAGCCGCGGCAGGAAGCGCACCGCCCAGCCGGCGCGGCGCAGCATGCCGGCCTCGACGAAATCATGGCTCAGGATCAGCTGGTCCTGGCCGCCCCGGCCCTTGAGATGCGGCAGCTGGGCGCTGTCGGCGAAGGCGCGGGTGCGGATGATGGCGTTGTGGCCCCAGTAGTTGCCCTCGCTCTGGGACCAGAGCGCCAGGCCCTCGGCCAGAAGCCAGCCGTAGACCGAGGTGGCGAACTGCTGCATCCGGCCAAAGAGCGTCTCGGCCGAGATCAGCACCGGGAAGCTCTGGATCAGCCCGGCGGCGGGATCGCGCGAGAGCGCATCGGCGAGCTGCCGGATGCCCGCGCCCGTCATCAGGCTGTCGGCATCGAGCACCACCATCGCATCCCAGGCCGCGCCGTATTCGGCGATCCAGCCGTTGATGTTGCCGACCTTCTTGTCGGTGTTGCGCGCCCGGCGGCGGTAGTAGACCGGGATGTCGTGGCCGGTCGCGGCCTTGAGGTGGCGGAAGGCGCGGGCCTCGGCCTCGGCGATCTCGGGGTCCTGGGTGTCGGACAGGATGAAGAAGGCGAAATCGTCGGTCCGCCGGCCCTGTTCGAGCTCGCGGCGCATGGCGGCGACATTGCCCATCACGTCGCTCGGGCTTTCGTTGTAGACCGGCACGAGAAGCGCGATCTTCTGCGCCGCGCCGCGCGGTCGGGTCTCGGCGCGCTTGCCGAGGATCAGCCGCAGCACCGCCAGCAGCACCGCCGAGACCGAGAGCGAGACCCAGACGAAGGTCAGCCCGATCAGAAGGGTCACGAGACCTTCCTGCAGGGTGAAGCCGCCGGCGTCGAACCAGCGGATGATGCCGACGATCAGCGAGACGGTGATCAGGAGCGCCGGCCCGAAGGCCCCGGCCCGCCAGAGCGCGTCGCGCCAGGTCAGCCGCCCGGGCCCCTGGCGCGGGATCTCGCAGGCACCGAAGCTCTGCTTGCGCAGCGGCATCGGCGCGCGGGGCGGCATCATGGTCTCGGGCTCGGATAGGCTCATGCGGTCCACCTGTAGAGCCAGACCTCGGAGAGGCCGGCTTCCTCGGATCTCAGTTGCGCGCGCATCTCGATGACCTGGGCGTCGCCCGGCAGGAGCTTGAAGCCCAGCCGCACGCCGCCGGTCTCGGGGTTGCGCTCGACGATCGGGGCGACGACCTCGCCGGCGCTGGCGCGCACCAGCGGCACCAGCTGGTCGAGATCGAGCGGTTCCTCGGGGTCGGGAGCGAAATCGATGGTGAAGCGCAGCCCGCCGCCCCGGTCCTTGCCCGAGCGGGTGTTGATCACCGCGAGCCCTTCGCCATGCACGCCCCGTGCGCCCCAGCTCATGTCGTAGCTGAAGGCCGCCGACTGGCCCGGCTCCAGCGGCACGCGCGGGCGCCAGTAGGCGACGATATTGTCGTAGATCTCGTCATCGGTGGGGATCTCCACCAATGTCACCTCGCCCGGCCCCCATTCCTCGCCCGGCACGATCCAGAGCGAGGGGCGGCGGTGGTAATGCGCCTCGAGGTCGCCGAAATCCTCGAAACCGCGGGCCCGCTGCATGAGGCCGAAGCCGCGCGGGTTGTTGTCCTGGAAGCCGCTGATCTGCAGCTGCGCGGGGTTGGCGAGCGGCCGCCAGATGGTCTCGCCGCCGCCGTTCAGGATCAAGAGCCCGTCGCTGTCATGCACCGCCGAGCGGAAGTCCGAGAAGCGGTGGCGGTTGGTCTCGTCGAACTGGAACATCGAGGTCAGCGGCGCGATGCCGTAGTGGCGCAGCCGCGTCCGGGCGAAGACCTCGGCCTCGACCCGGATGTCGAGCCGCTCGCCGGGGCGGATGCGGAAGCGGTAGGCGCCGCTGGCCGAGGGCCCGTCGAGCAGCGCATGCACCACGATCTCGGCGTCGCGGGCGGCGGGGCGCTCGATCCAGAAGCGGCGGAATTCGGGGAACTCCTCGCCCGAGGGCTCGGCGGTGTCGATAGCGAGCCCGCGCGCCGACAGCCCATAGGTCTGCCCGGCCCCGATGCCGCGGAAATAGCTCGCGCCCTGGAAGACCGCGAACTCGGTGAAGATACCCGGCGTGTCGAGCTCGGCCCGGAGCCGCAGGCCGGAATAGCCCAGGCTCTCGTCGACCGGCAGATCGGGAAAGCGGTCCGAGGTGTCGAAGACGCCCATGTCGAAGAGCACCGGCCGCGCCTCGCCGCCGTCGACGACCGAGACCTCGATGGGCGTCGGGAAATAGAGCCCCGGAGCGAAGAAATCGACGCGGAAGGGCAGCTCGCCCTCGGGCTCCCAGAGCGCGTTGCGGTGGTCGAACCAGATCGCGCGGTAGTCGTCGTAGCTGATGTTGGTCCAGGCCTCGGGGATGCGCGCGGGCACCTCATAGGGCTTGGCGGCCAGATCGCGGGCCATGCGGGTCACATCGGCGCGCGAAAAGGAGCTGGGCGCGCCCAGCTGCATCCCGGGCTCGGCCTCGGGCGCAGGTGCGCCTTCGCCCGTGCCGCCCTCGGCCGCGGCCCGGGTGGCGACCAGCCCGGCCAGCCCCATCAGCAGTTCCCGTCTCAGCATAGGTTCCTCATCGTCTCGCGCGCCGCCAGGGCTGGGATTTGAACCATCCCGCCCCATAGGCGGTGGCCACGAGCAGCGCCATTCCGGTTGCGTTAACAAGCAATGTGGTCAGAGGGTTCCGCTCGAAAAGGTCCAGTGCGGCCCCCATCAGCCGCGCCAGGAACATCGAGGCGATGAAAACGGCGAGGGATTGCTGACCGACCTTCATGATGACGGCGAGAACCCGCCGCCAGACCTCGGGGGCGAGGCCCGCGCCCTCTCCGGGCAGGAGCCGGGTGCCGCGCGCGCCGGCGGCGACCCAGGCCAGATAGGCCAGCGCCAGGAAGTGCACGTAGCGCAAAAGCCCGAAGTCGGTCTTGGCGATCAGCAGCGCGTAGTCCGAGCGCCATTCGCGGATGAAGGGCACCGCCCCGATCACCCGGAAATAGGCGAAGGGCAGGATCACCAGCACCAAGGCCGCGGCCAGGATCACCAGCCGCCGGTCGACCGGCGGCGCGGGCAGGAGCCCGGACATGAAGGCGAAGCCGGTGAAGAATATGAGCTGCCAACCGAAGGGATTGAAGAACCACTCGCGCTCGGACCAGGGCTCGGCGGGAAAGGCCAGAAGATCCGCCTGCGCCAGCCCCCAGAGGATGAGCACCCCCGCCGCCGCAAGCGCCCGGTGCACCCCGGCCAGCGCCACGAAGACCGGCATCATCGCCAGGATCACCAGGTACATCGGCAGGATGTCGAAGTAGTTCGGCACGTAGCTCAGCGTCATCAGGCCCAGGAGGTTGGTCTGGGGATCCTTGAAGAACGGATAGAGGTTGAGCTGGCCCACGTAGTCGCGCTCAAGCGTGCCGATGGCGTTCAGCGCCACCATGGCCGTGGCCACCGCGAGGAACAGCCCGATATGGGCCCAGTAGACCTGCCAGCAGCGATAGGCGACGCGGGCCGTGCCCATGCGCCAGCTCTGCTCGCGGAAGACCTTCCCGAAGGCGATGGCCGAGGCCATGCCCGAGCAGAAGACGAAGATCTCGGTCGCGTCGGAGAAGCCGAAACGCGCCGGGATCCAGAGCGTCCAGGCGTTGCCGGGCACATGGGCGATCAGGATGATGAACATCGCGATGCCGCGGAAGAAATCCAGCCGCGGGTCGCGCAGGCCCGTGGTCCGGTCCCCGAGCGCGGTCGTGGTCCGGGTCGCTGCCGTCCTGTCCGTCTGTGCCGTCATCGGCGGTTCGATCGTACTCATAACGGAGCGGTTCCTGCCCCGGTCACTGGGCGGCGTAAAGCGCCGCGGTGCGGCGCGCCTCGTCGATGGCGGATCGCCGCGCATCGGCAAAGGCATCTGGCAGACCGGCACGCAGCCGCGTGCGCTCGGAGAGGATGCGCGCGCAGGCGTCGAGCCGCCCGGCCCTGAGGCCCGCATCCACGGTCATGCGCTCGAAGATGTCGCGCTGCGCGTGGCTGCCGCCGATGGTCTGCATATGCGCGCGCGCGGCGTTGAGGTCGGCGAAAGCCTCGGCGTAGCGGCCCTCTCCGAAGGCCGCGAGCCCGCGCGCGGCGGCGGCGCCGGGATGGGCCGCGACACGGCCGGGCTCGTTCCGCTCCTGCCCGGTCAGGGCGATGCGCC
The DNA here is from genome assembly GCF_054552075.1 of Roseivivax sp. Taxonomy (NCBI): domain Bacteria; kingdom Pseudomonadati; phylum Pseudomonadota; class Alphaproteobacteria; order Rhodobacterales; family Roseobacteraceae; genus Roseivivax; species Roseivivax sp. The sequence continues at coordinate 113,803 of NZ_JBTOLZ010000003.1, read as the reverse complement.
CGGCCAGCCGCCCCGCCGCCTCGGGCCGGCCCGCGCCGGTCAGCGCCAGGAGGTAATGCAGGTCCGCGAAGACCAGCACGCCGTCGTCGCTGCGCGCCTCGGAGAGGTCGGCAAGCTCGTCCCAGCGGGCGCCGCAGGCCACGCCTTCCAGCTCGAGCCGCATCAAGAGCGAGGAGGCATTGGCGATGTCGCGGTAATCGTCGGTCTTCTCGGCGCGGATCTTGTCGTCGTAAAGGGCCAGCACCGCGTCGATCTCGCCCCGGTCGAGGTGCAGGAGCGCCTTGTGCCACCAGACGTGGTAGCGGAAGTTGTTGCAATGCCCCCAGGCCGCGCCGTTCTCGTCGATGAGCGCGATGCCCCGGTCGGGCCGATGCGTCATGTCGTAGACATGGGCCACGGCGTGCAGCCCCCAGGCGTCGTCGGGCGCAAGCTCCAGCGCGCGCAGGCCCGAGGCTTCGGCCCCGTCGTAATCGCCGGTCTCCTCGAGCGCGAAGGCGCGGCAGCCAAAGGCGAAGCCCGCCAGCGGGTGCTCGGCGTCATGCGCCGCGATCACCCGGTCGAGCGAGCACCGCATGCCGCCCGCATCGCCCAGGATGAAGCGGATGCCATGCACGATCTTCATGGTCAGCGTGTCCTCGGGGGTCCGCACCAGCACCCCTTCGAGGTGGAAAAGCGCCCCCGAGGGCTGGCCCGACAGCCAGGCCTCGAGCGCGGCGAGCCAGGCGGTGACGCGGGTGGGCAGCCCCTCGCCCGCGCGCAGCCGCGCGGCGCGGGCCGCCTCATGGGCGGCGGTGACCGTCTCGGCGCGGCCCAGCATCAGGCAGAAAAGCCCCTTGGCGGCCAAGGGCAGCACCGCGTCGGGCGCGCGCTCCAGCACCCGGGCCAGGTAGTCCGGCGCCTCGGCGCCATGGGCCAGGAACGAGCGCGTCATGGCGTTCCAGGCCGCCAGGGCCTCGGGGTCGGAGAAATCGACGGCGGCGCGGCAGATATCGTGTCGCATGAAATTCCCTGGACGATGTGCAGAAGTCTCGGGGCCCACTCTACGTCCAGGGGGCGCGCATCCCACGTCAGTTCGGCGTGAAAGCGCGCGTTTGTGACCGCCCGTCAGACCCCGCTCAGCGCCTTGGGCGTCGCGCGAGGATCCGGTCGAGGAGCCCCCTGACCGCCCCGGTATGTTCGCCCATGCGCGGCGGCGGCTGCCGGTAGGCCACCGGGGTGCGCGAGAATTTCAGAGGGTTTCCAAGGAGTTGCACGGCACCCTTCAGGGCGCCCCCGCGGGCCATCTCGATCACGCCGCCGCGCGCCTGCGCCTGGTCCGAGCCAAGCGCCTCGGCGACCGAATGGATCGGCCCGGCGGGCACGCCGACCTCGGACAACTGCTGCAGAATCCGGCGCGCGGGCTGCCCCGCGAGCATTTCTGTAATAATTTCCGTCAGCTCTTCCCGGTGCGCCAGCCGCTCGGGGTTGCTGGCAAAGCGCGGCTCACTGCCCAGCTCGGGCCGGCCCATGGCCTCGGCGAAGCGGCGGAACTGGCCGTCGTTGCCCACCGCCAGGATCACATGGCCGTCGGCGCAGGCGAAGACGTCATAGGGGCAGATGTTCGGATGGGCGTTGCCGCGCCGCTCGGGGTCGCGGCCCGAGGTGAGGTAATTGGTGCCCTCGTTGATCAGCCAGGCCATCTGGGCGTCGACCAGCGCGAGGTCGATGTGCTGGCCCTCGCCGGTGGCGTCGCGGTGGCGCAGTGCCGCGAGGATGCCGATGGTCGCATACATGCCGCACATGACGTCGGCGATGCCCACGCCGACCTTGTGCGGCGCGCCCTCGGCCGGGCCGGTCAGCGACATGATCCCGCCGTAGCCCTGGGCCATGAGGTCATAACCCGCGAGATGCCGGTTCGGCCCGGTCTGCCCGAAGCCCGAGATCGAGCAATAGACGAGCCCGGGATGCGCCGCGCAGAGCGTGCCGTGATCGAGCCCGTATTTCTCCAGCCCGCCGGGTTTGAAGTTCTCGATCACCACGTCCGAGGCGGCGGCGATCTCGCGCACCAGGGCCGCGCCCTCCTCGGTCGAGATGTCGGCGGCGATGCTGTATTTGTTGCGGTTGGCGGCCATGAAATAGGCCGAGAGGTCGCGGGTGCCGTCCTCGGTCTCGGCATAGGGCGGGCCCCAGGCGCGGGTGTCGTCGCCGCCGGATTTTGGGTTCTCGATCTTCAGGACCGTGGCGCCGAGGTCGCCCATGAGCTGGGTCGCGGTCGGCCCCGCGAGGATGCGGCTGAGGTCGCAGATCGTGATCCCGTCGAGCGGCCCCTTGGTCTCAGATGCGTCCGTCATATGCCCTCCGGTCGATCTCGGCGGCGATCAGGGTGAAGGTCGGCGCCTCCAGCGCCTCGGTCAGCGCGGCCTCCAGCTCGCCTGCGTTGCGCACGCTGCGCCCGGCCCCGCCCATGGAGCGCGCCAGGGCCGCGAAATCCGTGCCGATGAAATCGACGCCGGCGTTGCCGAGTTGCCTTTCGCGCTGCTTCTTCTCGATCAGCGCCAGCGAGCGGTCGGCGAAGACCAGGAAGATCGGCCGCACGCCCAGTTCCGCCGCGGTCGCCAGCTCGCCCGCGACCATCATCAGGCCGGCGTCGCCCGAGAAGGAGATCACCGGGCGGTCGGGTTCCGCGAGCGCCATGCCGATCGCCAGCGGCACCGCGCAGCCCATGGTGCAGAGGCCCGAGCTTTGCACCAGCCCGCGCGGCGCCTCGCAGCGCCACATCTGGCTGAGGAGGATGCGATGCGCCCCGCTGTCGGCGCTGGCGAGCGTGCCGGGCGGCAGCACCCGGCGGCAGGTGTCGATCACCACGCCGGGGCCCCAACCGGCTTCCGGCGCGAAGGCCCGGGCGAGCGCCTCCTTGGTCTCGCCGATGCGCGCGCCCCAGCCGTCGCTCAGTCCCGCCCCCTCGGTCAGCGCGGTGAGCGTCGGGCCGAGGCTGCCCTGCAGGTTCACGCTGCCCTGGTGCATGTAGTGGCTGTTCGGCACCGCGGAGATGTCGATGACCATCTGCGCCTCAGGGTCGACGGCATCCTGCCAGCCCGGGCGCATCTCGATCGGGTCGTAGCCCGTCAGAACCACCACGTCGGCCTCGCGCACCAGCGGCAGAAGGTGGCGGTCGGCCAGGGGCGAGAGCCCCGCCCCGCCAAGCGCCAGCGGGTGATCTTCGGGCAGCAGCCCCTTGCCCTTGTAGGTGGTGACCAGCGGCGCGCCGAGCCGCTCGACCGCGGCGCGCAGCTCGGGCCCTGCCGCCTGGTTCACCGCGTCGACGCCCGCGACGATCAGCGGACGGCGCGCCTTGGAAAGTGCGTCGCGCGCGGCCGCCCAGCCCGGTCCCGGCGCGGGCGCCAAAGGCAGGGTGTCGCGGCGACGCAGCCCGGGCGCGGCTTTGGCGGGCGCATCGGCCACGCCCACCGGCACGTCGATATGCACCGGGCCGGGCTGGCCCTCGGTCGCGATGGCCACCGCCTTGTCGGCGATGACCTCGGCGGCGCCGGCGGTGAGCGTGAAGCTCGCCTTGCAGACCGCGCCGAAGACCGCGCGCTGGTCGAGCACCTGGTGGGTGTAGCGCTGCGCCTCGTCGGCATCGACGCAGCCGGTCACGAGGATCAGCGGCACCCGGTCCTGGCGGGCGTTCTCGGCCACGTTGACGGCGTTGAGCGCCCCCGGCCCCACGGTCGCCAGCAGCACCCCCGGCGCGCCGTCGCGGTGGTGCACGCCCTCGGCCATGAAGCCGCCGGCGTTCTCGTGGCGGACGAGGTGGAAGGCCAGGCCCGCGGCCTCCAAGGCGTCGAGCAGGGTGAGCACCTCGCCGCCGGGCATCCCGAAGGCATGGCGGCAGCCGGCGTCGGCCAGGCGGCGGGCGAGGATGTCGGCGGTGCGGGTCTCGGTCACGGGCGGGCCTTTCCTGCGGCAGAGGGATGCGGGGCGTCGGGCGTCGGGCGTCGGGCGTCGGGCGTCGGGCGTCGGGCGTCGGGCGTCGGGCGTCGGGCGTCGGGCGTCGGGCGTCGGGCGTCGGGCGTCGGGCGTCGTGCCAAGAGGGGAAGCCCGCGGGCGCCCGAATGACAAGGCCCGCCGCGCGCCGTTCACCCCTTCGTCAACGAAAACCGCCGCCGGGGCGAACCCGGCGGCGGCGAAGATCAGCCCTTGTCAGGCCCGGGCGCTCAGTTCAACGCCTGGTCGGTGATCGCATGGGTCCAGGCGCCCTCGGGCTCCTCGGTGATCGCCGGGTTGTCCTCGGAGACCGCCGAGAGCAGCGTGTCCACCGTCTGCCGGTAGTCCTCTTCGCGCAGCGCGCCGTTCGAACCCGCGGTCAGCTTGGCGACCTCGCCCATCATGTAGACCTGGTGGTCGATGGTCTGCGCGCCGGTCATGTCGTTGTCGACGACGATCTGCGCGGCGTCCTCGGGGTTCTCCTCGGCGTATTTCCAGCCTTTCATCGAGGCGCGCACGAAGCGGACCATCTTGTCCTGGAAGGCCTCGTCCTCGAGGTTCTCTTCCATGACGTAGAGCCCGTCCTCGAGCATGCCGACGCCTTCCTCGAGGTAGTTGAAGTTCACCAGGTCATCGGCGGTATAGCCCGCGTCCAGCACCTGGCCGTATTCGTTGTAGGTCATGGTCGAGATGCAGTCCGCCTGCCCCTGAAGGAGCGGATCGACGTTGAAGGCCTGCTTCAGGACCGTCACCCCGTCCTCGTCGGCACCGTCGGTGTCGACGCCGAGCTGCGCCATCCAGGCGTAGAAGGGATATTCGTTGCCGAAGAACCAGACGCCCAGGGTGCGGCCGGGGAAGTCCTCGGGGCTCTCGACGCCGGTCTCCTTGAGGCAGGTGAGCTGCAGCCCGCCGGTGGCGAAGGGCTGGGCGATGTTGACCAGCGGCACACCGCGCTCGCGCGCGGCGAGGCCCGCGGCCATCCAGGTCACGATGACATCGGCGCCGCCGCCGGCGATCACCTGCTCGGGCGCGATGTCCGGGCCGCCCGGCTTGATCGTCACGTCGAGGCCCTCTTCCTCGTAGAAGCCCTGCGCCTCGGCGACGTAATAGCCGGCGAACTGCGCCTGGGTGACCCACTTGAGCTGCAGGGTCACCTCGTCGAGGTCCTGGGCCTGGGCCATGGGTGCCGCGAGGCCGAAGGCCAGGGCCGCACCAATCAGTTTCGTTTTCATTGCGTTACCTCCATGTCGGTCCTGTCTTCCGCCCGGCGTCTTTAGCGCCGGTGCGACGGGTGCCAGAACGTGACCCGTTTCTCGAGCGCGGCGACCGCGCCGTAGAAGAGCGTGCCCGCGAGCGCGGCGACCACAATCTCGGCCCAGACCATGTCGAGCGCAAGCTGCCCGACCGATGTGGAGATGCGGAAGCCGACCCCGCGGATCGGGGAGCCGAAAAACTCGGCAACGATGGCACCGATCAGCGCCAGTGTCGTGGAAATCTTCAAGCCGTTGAAGATGAAGGGCATGGCCGCGGGCAGCCGCAGCTTCACCAGGGTCTGCAGGTAGCTCGCCCCGTAGGTGCGCATCAGGTCGCGCTGCATGGGGCCGGTGTCGGCCAGCCCCGCGACGGTGTTCACCAGCATCGGGAAGAAGACCATGACCACCACGACCGCGGCCTTGGAATGCCAGTCGAAGCCGAACCACATCACCAGGATCGGCGCGGTGCCGACGATCGGCAGGGCCGCCATGAAGTTGCCCACCGGCAGGATACCCCGGCGCAGGAACTCGGTCCGGTCGGCCAGGATCGCCACCGCGAAGGCCGCCGCGCAGCCGATCAGGAAGCCCGAGAGCGCGCCTTTCACGAAGGTCTGCACGAAGTCCTGCCAGAGGGTGCCGGCCTGGGCCGCGAAGGTCGCCGCGATCACCGTCGGCGCGGGCAGGATCACCCCGGGCACCGACAGGCCGCGGACGATCAGCTCCCACATGGCGATGAGCGTCAGGCCGAAGATCACCGGCACCGCCAGTTGCACCAGGGGCAGCCCGGCCTGCGGCCCGTTGGCCAGCCGTGCGTTGAGCGTCCAGCCAATCGCCCAGAGGACAAGCGCCGCGATCACCAATGCCATGCCCTGCCCTCCTTCGATGCGGTCATTCGGTCTGTCTTGCGGCCCGGGCGGCGCGCCGAAGCGCCAGCCCCGAGAAGGCCGCGCGGGGTTGTCATGGCGCCGCTCATCGCCGCATCCCCATCCGGGCCAGCAGCCCGCGCTCGAGCGCGCCGATCACGCCGACCGAGAGCGCCGCCAGGATCGCCGCGGCAAAGAGCGCCGACCAGATCTGGATGGTCTGCCCGTAGTAGCTGCCCGCCAGGAGCCGCGCGCCCAGGCCCGCGGTCGCCCCGGTCGGCAGCTCGCCGACGATGGCGCCCACCAGCGAGGCAGCGAAGCCGATCTTCAGCGAGGCGAAGAGGTAGGGCATCGAGGACGGCAGCCGCAGCTTCCAGAACATCTCGCCCCGGCTTGCCCCATAGGTCCGCAGGAGGTCGATCTGCATGGCGTCGGGCGAGCGCAGCCCCTTCACCATGCCGACCACCACCGGGAAGAAGGACAGATAGGCCGAGATGATCGCCTTGGGCACGAGCCCCTGGATTCCCACCGAGTAGAGCACCACGATGATCATCGGCGCGATGGCGATGATCGGGATGGTCTGCGAGATGATCGCCCAGGGCATGACGCTCATGTCCATGACCCGGCTGTGCACGATGCCCACGGCGAGAAGAATGCCCATGACCGTGCCGATGGCGAAGCCGAGGCCGGTCGCCGAAAGCGTCACCCAGCCGTGGTAGATCAGGCTGCGCGGCGAGGTCGGCGCCGCGCCCGCAAGCCCGGTCCAGAGCTCGGCCGCCACCTGGTGCGGCGCGGGCAGCTTCGGGCGGTCCTGCACATAGGCGTTCGACAGCGCCACCCCGGGGTTCTGCAAGGCCAGCGCCGTGCCCGACATGCCGCGCCGGTCGCTCGGCGAGGCCGGGGTGACCTCGATGCCCGCGCGGCTCGCGTCGAGCACCGATTGCGAGGCGTTCATCGGGATGCAGGCGAGATACCAAAGCGCGACCAGCGCCGCGACCACGGTCAGGACCGGCGCCAGCCCGCCGCCAAGCGACCGGGCCCAGAGCGCCACCCGCCCCGACCGGCCGACGCCCGCCCCCTGGGCGGCGATGGGAGCGGTGTCACTCATGCCGCTTCCATCCCCGCCCGCAGGCCCTCGCGGACCCGGTGGGCGACCTCGATGAACTCGCGGCTGTCGCGGATGTCGAGCGGCCGCTCGCGCGGCAGCGGGCTCTCGATCACGTCCGAGATCCGCCCCGGACGCGGGCTCATCACCACGATCTTGGTCGAGAGATAGACCGCCTCGGGGATCGAATGGGTGACGAAGAGCATGGTCTTCTCGGTCCGCGCCCAAAGCGCCAGGAGCTCTTCGTTGAGACGGTCGCGCACGATCTCGTCGAGCGCCCCGAAAGGCTCGTCCATCAACAGGATCGGCGCGTCGAAGCTCAGCGCCCGGGCGATCGAGGCGCGCTGCTGCATGCCCCCCGAGAGCTGCCAGGGAAACTTCTTCTCGAAGCCTGCAAGATCAACGAGTTCGAGGGTGTTCTTGACGCGCTCGGCCTTTTCCTCACGGGAGTAGCCCATGATCTCTAGCGGTAGGCGGATGTTGCCGCCGATCGTCCGCCAGGGATAGAGCCCGGCGGCCTGGAAGACATAGCCGTAGGCGCGCGCCTTGCGGGCCTCCTCGGGGCTCATGCCGTCGACGCTCAGCTCGCCGCCGGTCGGGGTCTCCAGCCCCGCGACGCAGCGCAGGAAGGTGGTCTTGCCGCAGCCCGAAGGCCCGATGAAAGAGACGAATTCGCCCTTCGAGACGTCGAGGTCGACATCCTTCAGCGCATGGACCGGACCGTCATTGGTCTGGAAGGTGAGATTGAGACCCTTGGCACGGATCACGGGACTGGCTGTCACAGGGCTGGTCCTCCGGGACTGGCTGCGTGAGGGGCTGGGGCGGGCTCAGACGCCCGCCGGAATGTTCATCGGATCGCGGTGGATCTGCTTGGGCGCGGTCAGCGCCTTCCACTTCGACAGCGCCTCATGCGCCGAGGGGAAGGCCGGGCGCGGCACGAAGCGGCCCCGTCCGGGCTGCGGCTGGGAGTTCTGCCCCCAGGCCCAGATCACCTCGCCGCGGCTCAGCGTGTAGCGCGGCTGGGCCTTCACCTCGAAACCCTCGAAGACGTTGTAATCGAGGATCGAATGGTGGTTCGAGGCCGAGATGGTCTTGGTGATCTTCGGGTCCCAGACCACCAGGTCGGCATCCGCGCCTTCGACGATCGCGCCTTTCTTGGGGTAGATGTTGAGGATCTTCGCCACGTTCGAGGAGGTCACCGCGACGAACTCGTTCATGGTCAGACGGCCGGTCTCGACCCCGAAGGTCCAGAGCACCGCGAGGCGCTCCTCGAGGCCGTTCGAGCCGTTGGGGATCTTGGTGAAATCGCCGACGCCCATGCGCTTCTGCTCGGTCGAGAAGGCGGCGTGGTCGGTGGCCACAACCTGCAGGCTGCCGGCCTGGAGACCCGCCCAGAGGCTGTCCTGGTGTTCCTTGTTGCGGAAGGGCGGCGACATCACCCGGCGCGCGGCGTGGTCCCAGTCCTTGTTGAAATACTCGCTCTCGTCGAGGGTCAGGAACTGCGCCAGCGGCTCGCCGTAGACCCGCATGCCCTTCTGGCGGGCGCGGCGGATGGCTTCATGCGCCTGCTCGCAGGAGACATGCACGATATAAAGCGGCACGCCCGCGGCATCGGCGATGGTGATCGCGCGGTTGGCGGCCTCGCCCTCGAACTCGGGCGGGCGCGAATAGGCGTGGCCCTCGGGGCCGGTGATACCCTGCTCGAGCATCTGCTGCTGCATGTCGGCCACCAGATCGCCGTTCTCGGCGTGCACCATGGGCAGCGCGCCCAGTTCCTTGCAGCGCTTGAAGGAGGCGAACATCTCGTCGTCCTCGATCATCAGCGCGCCCTTGTAGGCCATGAAGTGCTTGAAGGAATTGACGCCCATGTCGACGGCGTCCTTCATCTCGTTGAAGATGGTCTCGTTCCAGCCGGTCACCGCGACGTGGTAGCCGATGTCGGAACAGATTTGCGGCGCCGACTTGCGGTGCCATTCGTTGATCGCGTTCTTGATCGACCCGTCGGCGCCGGGCAGCACGAAGTCCACGGTCATGGTGGTGCCGCCGCAGGCCGCCGCCCAGGTGCCGGTCTCGAAGGTCTCGGCGGCGGTGGTGCCCATGAAGGGCATCTCCATGTGGGTATGCGGGTCGATGCCGCCGGGGATGACATAGGCGCCTTCGGCGTCGATCACCTCGTCGCCCTTCAGGTCCTCGCCGATCTGCTTGATCGTCTCGCCCTCGATGAGGATGTCGGCCTTCCAGGTGCGGTCGGCGGTGACGATCGTGCCGTTCTTGATGACCTTGGTCATGTGAATACTCCCTGTTGTCTTGTCTGCCGGGGTGGCCCCGGTCGTTGATCTTCGGCGCGCGCGGCCCGGAGGCGGGCTCAGGCGCAGACCTGGTTGCCGTCGGCGTCGGTGACCGGCTCGGCCGGGCCGCCGCTGGCGGGCACGACGCTCTGGCAGCCCCGCGCGTCGACGATGAGCTGGGCGTCGCTGGTGTCGTTCAGGATCGCGGTGCCGTCGGGCAGCACCCGCAGCGCATCCCCCACCCCGCCGCGTCCGCAGGCCGCGGCGCCAAGGGCAAGGAGGAGGATGAGCGCGGGTCTCACTCGACGATCCCCGCGGTTTCGACCACCGCATGCATGAGCACATCGGCCCCGGCGCGCGCCCAGTCCTTGGTGATCTCCTCGGCCTCGTTGTGCGACAGCCCGTCGACGCAGGGGCACATGATCATCGCCGTGGGCGCGACCTGGTTGATCCAGCAGGCGTCATGGCCCGCGCCCGAGATGATGTCCTGGTGCGAGTAGCCGAGCCGTTCCGCGGCGTCGCGCACCGCGGTCACGCAGGTCTTGTCGAACTCGACCGGGTCGAAGCCGCCGACCTTCTCGAAGGCGATCTCGAGGCCCATGTCCTTGGCGATCTGGCCGCCCTCGTCGCGCAGGCGCTGTTCCATGTCCTCGATCACCGACAGGTCGGGCGAGCGGAAGTCGACGGTGAAGACCGCCTTGCCGGGAATCACGTTGCGCGAGTTGGGGTAGATGTCGATATGGCCCGCGGCGCCCACCGCATGGGGTTTGTGCGACCAGGCGATCTCGTCGACCTTGTCGAGGATGCGCGCCATGCAGAGCCCGGCGTTCTTGCGCATTGGCATGGGCGTGGAGCCGGTGTGGCTCTCCTTGCCGGTCACGGTGACCTGGGTCCAGGAGAGGCCCTGGCCGTGGGTGACCACGCCGATGTCCTTGCCCTCCGCCTCGAGGATCGGGCCCTGTTCGATGTGCAGCTCGAAGAAGGCATGCATCTTGCGCTGGCCGACCTCTTCCTCGCCGCGCCAGCCGATGCGCTTGAGCTCGTCGCCGAAGCGCTTGCCCTGGGCATCCTCGCGCTCGTAGGCCCAGTCCTGGCTGTGGACGCCCGCGAAGACGCCCGAGGAGAGCATTGCCGGGGCGAAGCGGGTGCCCTCTTCGTTGGTAAAATTCGTGACCACGATCGGGTGGCGGGTCTTGATGCCCAGGTCATTGAGCGTGCGCAGGATCTCGAGCCCGCCGAGCACCCCCAGGACACCGTCGTATTTGCCCCCCGTCGGCTGGGTGTCGAGGTGGCTGCCGACATAGACCGGCAGGGCCTCGGGGTCGGTGCCTTCGCGGCGGGCGAACATGTTGCCCATCTGGTCGAGCCCCATGGAACAGCCCGCGGACTCGCACCAGGACTGGAAGAGCGCGCGCCCCTCGCCGTCCTCGTCGGTCACGGTCTGGCGGTTGTTGCCGCCCGCGACCCCGGGGCCGATCTTGGCCATCTCCATTATGCTCTCCCAGAGCCGATCCCCGTCGATGCGGAGGTTCTCTCCCGGTGCTGCCATGTCACATCCCTGTCTTTTGTCGCGCGCGGCCTTCTTGACCTTTCTCGCGTCGGTTTTTTACCATTTGGTCAAGTCACGATTGCAACGGGTCGCGCCCCTGTCAAGCGAGCGTCGTCCCCAAGCGCCGGATCATCGCGAAAACCACCCCCTTGCTGCACAGTAAGGCATCGACGGGACGACGCCTATGGCCGAAGACGGGACTGCCCCGATCCCTGCCCGCTCCGGCAAGCGCCGCAGCCGGATCCAGGAGAAGAACCGCAAGCGCATCCTCGATGCCGCGCTCGACGTCTTCGCGGCCGAGGGGTTCCGCGGCGCGACGCTCGACCAGATCGCCGCGCGGGCGGAGATGTCGAAGCCCAACATGCTGTATTACTTCGACAGCAAGGCGGCGATCCACGTGGCGCTTCTGAACGCGCTGATGGAAAGCTGGGTGGCGCCGCTGCGCGCGCTCGGGGCGGATGATCCGCCGCTCGAGGCGCTGATGGGCTATGTGCACAAGAAGCTCGAGATGAGCCGCACCATGCCGCGCCAGAGCCGGCTCTTCGCCAACGAGGTGCTGCAGGGCGCGCCGCGCATGGGCCCGCATCTCGAGCGCGGGCTGAAGCCCCTGTTCGAGGAGAAATGCGCGCTGATCCGCCAGTGGATCGAGGCCGGCCGGATCGCGCCGGTGGCGCCCGAGCACCTCCTGATGACGATCTGGGCGGTGACCCAGCATTACGCCGACTTCGAGGCGCAGATCGCGGTGCTGATGCCCGAGGAGCGGCCGCGCTGGACCACCGCCACGACGCATGTGGACGCGATGTTCCGCCAGATGCTGACGCCGCCCGATGTGACTGCGCCCCCGGCGACGCCCAAGGCTTAACGCAATATTCACCCTGCGCGCGGCAGGATCGCGGGCATGGACATGCCCCGTATCAGCGCGCATCCCACGCGGGACCAATGGCTGGCGCAATTGTTTGGCGCCAAGGCGGTCGCCAAGGGCGGCGTGGTGCGCCGCTCGGTCCGGGACGTGCAGCGGATGATCGGGCGGGAGGCGTTTTTGCGCGAGGTGCGGATGCGGGGATTTCACCTCGTGGAATGCGGCGGGCAGTTCATCGTGATCTGCAACAGCGGGAAGGTGAAGCTGCATGTGTGAGGGGTGAGAGGGATGGTTGGCCCGGGGCGTGCGCGGTCCTGGGGTGGCAGGCTATAGGTCAGGGCTCAGGCAAGGCAGATTGCGATCCGGACGGGGCCCGTCTTCCTCTGCCCAGCTGAATAGACCACGATGTTATCTAACATCGTGGTCGAGAAAATTATCTAATTTTCTCGACTTAAGGGCGCGAAGATGCGTGCGCGCCCAAGCAAAAATCCACAAGTGCGGGGTAGAGCCGATCACCGCAGCCCAATCAAAACCCACACCCAACGCACCACCAAACCCCAGCCAAAAAAAACCGGCGCGACCACCGCCGCGCCGGCCCTCATCGCTCACTCCGCCGCAGCCACCGCCGCGGGGTTGTTCGGATGCGTCGTCCAGTTGGCGTATTCCTTCTCGACCGTCTTGCCGGTCCGCGGATCCACCGCCCCGGGCGCCATCTCGACCATGGTGATGCAATCCTCCACCGGGCAGACGTCCACGCAGAGGTTGCAGGCCACGCATTCCTCGTCGATCACCTCGAAGACCCGGCCTTCCTTCATCGCGATCGCCTGGTGCGAGGTGTCCTCGCAGGCCGCGTAGCAGCGCCCGCACTGGATGCAGGCCTCCTGGTCGATGCGTGCCTTGGTCACGTAGTTGAGGTTCAGATACTGCCAGTCGGTGACATTGGGCACCGCGCGGCCGACCACCTCGGAGACCGAGCTGTAGCCCTTCTCGTCCATCCAGGCCGAGAGCCCGCGCGCCATCTCTTCGACGATGCGGAAGCCGTAGGTCATGGCCGCGGTGCAGACCTGCACGTTGCCCGCGCCCAGCGAAAGGAACTCCGCCGCGTCGCGCCAGGTGGTCACCCCGCCGATGCCCGAGATCGGCATGCCATGCGTCGCCGGGTCCCGCGCGATCTCCGAGACCATCGAGAGCGCGATGGGCTTCACCGCCGGCCCGCAATAGCCGCCGTGGCTGCCCTTGCCGTCGATCGTCGGCTGCGGCGCCATCAGGTCGAGGTCGACCGAGGTGATCGAGTTGATCGTGTTGATCAGCGACACCGCGTCCGCCCCGCCGTTCCGGGCCGCCGCCGCGGGCTTGCGCACATCGGTGATATTGGGCGTGAGCTTCACGATCACCGGCCGGTCGTAGTACTGCTTGCACCACCGGGTGACCATCTCGATGTATTCCGGCACCTGGCCCACGGCCGAGCCCATGCCGCGCTCGGACATGCCGTGCGGGCAGCCGAAGTTCAGCTCGATCCCGTCGGCGCCGGTCTCCGCAACCCGCGGCAGGATCGCCTTCCAGGCGGCCTCCTCGCAGGGCACCATGATCGAAGCGATCAGCGCCCGGTCGGGGTAATCCGCCTTGACCCGCGCCATCTCCTCGAGGTTCACCTCGAGCGGCCGGTCGGTGATGAGCTCGATGTTGTTCAGCCCCAGGAGCCGCCGGTCGGCGCCGTAGATCGCGCCGTAGCGCGGCCCGTTGACGTTGACCACCGGCGGGCCCTCGGCGCCGAGCGTCTTCCAGACCACCCCGCCCCAGCCGGCCTCGAAGGCGCGGCGAACGTTGTACTCCTTGTCGGTCGGCGGCGCGGAGGCGAGCCAGAAGGGGTTCGGGCTCTTGATGCCCACGAAATCGGTTTCGAGATTGGCCATGTCGCTGATCTCCCTTGTCCTGGCTCAGGCGCCGCTCAGCGCGCTGTGAATGTCCTCGGCCGCGTCGCGCCCCTCGGCGACGGCGACCACGGTCAAGTCCTCGCCCGGCGTGCAGTCGCCGCCGGCCCAGATGCCCGCCTCCGAGGTGCGGCCCGCGCCGGTGACGCGGATCTTGCGGCCCTCCATCTCGAGTCCCGCAACCGGCACCAACGTCTGGCCGATGGCGCGGAAGACCTGGTCGGCCTGCAGGCGCAGGCTCTCGCCGGTGCCCTTCAGCCCGCTGCCGTCATCGGCGGTATATTCGAGCTCGAGCTCCACCGCCGCGCCGTTGCCATGCACCGCCTTGGGCTGGACGTTGCAGAGGATGCGCACCCCCTTCGAGGTCGCCAGGTCCTGTTCGAACTCCGAGGCGCCCATGCGGTCCTGCGACCGGCGATAGGCGATGGTCACGGTCTCGGCGCCCAGAAGCTTCGACTGCACCGCGGCGTCGATGGCGGTCATGCCGCCGCCGATCACCACCACGTTGCGGCCCACAGGCAGGCTCGCGAGATCCGAGGCCTGGCGCAGATCGGCAATGAAGCGCACCGCGTCCTCGACCCCGTCGCGATCGTCGCCGGGAATGCCAAGCGCGTTCACATCGCCCAGCCCCAGCCCCAGGAAGACCGCGTCATATTCGGCCTTCAGCCCGTCGAGCGTGATCTCCCGGCCAAGCGCCTTGCCGTAGTCCAGCGTGATGCCGCCCACCTGGACCAGCCAGGCGACCTCGCGCTGGGCGAAATCCTCGACCGACTTGTAGGCGGCGATGCCGAACTCGTTGAGCCCGCCCGGCTTCTCGCGGGCCTCATAGACCACCACGTCGTGGCCCTTCATCGCCAGGCGATGCGCACAAGCGAGGCCCGCCGGGCCCGCGCCGACCACGGCCACGCGCTTGCCGGTCTCGGCCGCCCGCGCATAGGGGTGGCTCTGCCGCGCCATGAGCGCATCGGTGGCGTGGCGCTGCAGCCGGCCGATCTCCACCGGCTTGCCCTCGGCGATCTCGCGGACGCAGGCGCCCTCGCAGAGATCCTCGGTCGGGCAGACCCGGGCGCACATGCCGCCCAGGACGTTCTGGTCGAAGATCGTCCGCCCCGCCGCCTCGGCCTGGCCGGTGGCGATCTGCCGGATGAAGAGCGGGATGTCGATCTCCGTCGGGCAGGCGGTGACGCAGGGCGCGTCGTAGCAGAAATAGCAGCGATCCGCGGCGACGGACGCCTCGTGCGGATCGAGCGGCGCGTGCAGATCGGCAAAGTTCTCCGCAAGCGCCGCGGCCGGCAGACGGCCGGCGGTGATGCCCGGTGTCAACGGGTCGGCCATGGTGTTCCCTCCTGTTGGTCTCTTTTTCGGGAAGCTTGGCACGGATTATTTTTTTATCAAACGGTAAATTTTATCCCGGGGCATTTTCCGCCTCACACCCCGCCGCGGAAGACCGTGCTGCCCGGAAAAGAGGCGCTGGCCGTATCTCCCTCTCACAGCCCCGCCCGGGACAGAGGCAAACCCCCGCCAACACCCCGCCCGGAAACAAAAAAGGCGGGCCCAAGGCCCGCCCGTCACCATCACCGCCGTGCAGGGCAGATGCCCGCCCGGGTCACCTGGCCGGCCGCCCTCAGGCGCGACCGGTCATTCCGAGAAGCTCGGACCGCTGTTCCGCCGTCAGCCCGGTCTCGATCCGGGCTTCCTTCTTGGGAAATGGAAAGGCCAAAGGTTTGTTGAGAATTTCCAGGTAGGCCTCGCTGCGCGATGTGCTGTCAGACATGAAAGTATCCCCCCTTACTTCTGAACATGGATCGCGCGGGCAGTTTGGCCTAGAATGGCCGCAAAACAAAGTCTTTTGAACTTCACCCATGTCGCTCACGGCGCTTTCCCCGGATCCGCGGGGCTCGCTCGCGGACTACGACCGGACCCTCGGTCAGCTGGCGCTTCTGGCGGCCACCACGGAAAGCTTCGGCCGTCACAGGCTCGATCACGCGATCTCGATCCTGCACGGCGCGATGATGAGCGGGCAGTTCCGGCTCTATGCCGACGGCCGAGGCCGCCCCGCCGCCGCGCTGATCTGGGCCCGGCTCGACGCCGAGATGACCGAGGAATACCTCGAGAACGGCCGCCTGCCGAACCTCGCCGCCTGGACCTCGGGACCGGATCTCTGGCTTCTGAGCATCATCGCCGAGGGCCCGGCGCTGAAACCGGTCCTGCGCGACATCCGCGGCCCGCTTTTCGCCGGCGATGCCCGGGTGCATGTCCTGCGCCCCTCGCCCGGCGGCGAGCGCCGCGTCGTGGCCTTCACCCGCGAAGGCGTGCGCCTCCTGCGCAAACTGCCCCCCGCCCGCGACGCCACGCCCGCCTGACGGCCCGCCGCCCGACACAGACGCCCAGGAACGCCCCAAGCCCCGAAGACCTGGCGCCGCCCTTCTGCCTCCCACGGCTCCCACGGCCAGCATCCCCCGCACAGAGCCCGCCGAAAAAGCGCAGCCCAATACAGGCCTGACCGGGCCCAAAATACTCCGGGAGCGCGAGGGCGGCCCCCTCGCACGGGTCGGCCCGGCCGCCAGGCCGGGCCGATCCTTCTCACCCCGGCGACGCATCCCCGCCGCCGGAGCGCAAAACCCCGATCAAAGGGACGAACCAAAACCTTACCGCGACAAGACCCGCAGCCGGCTGTCCCATTCGCCGCGATCGACGTAGCAGCCGTGCAGGTGGCGGAAGCCGGTGCCCGGGTCGAAGGCTTCGCGGCCGTGCAACACCCGGCGGTTGTCGAAGACCACCATCTCCCCGCCCGAGAGCTTCAGCGAGACCGAATAGGCCGGGTCGCGGGTCAGCTCCATGAAGCGGCGGTAGGCGCGGTAGAAGGGCGCCATGTTCTTGGGATCGAGGTCGAGGATGTCCGCGAGATGCGCGTTGAAGCAGATCTCCGAGACCTCGCCACGGGCATCGAGCGTGATCACCGTCTTGCGGCCCCGGATGTCGGTCTCCGCGTCGTGGAAGCGGAAGGGCACGGTGACGGTGCTCAATACCTCGAAGGCCTCGGGATCTTCAGCCTTGAGGTCCTCGGCCACGGCGCGGCCGTCGCAGAAGACCGAGCCGCCGCCCTCGGCCTCATTCGCCAGGCAATGCAGGAACTGGTAGCCCGGGGGCAGCTCCTGGTTGGTCAGATCGGTGTGCAGCGGCAGCGCGTCCGAGGTATAGGCCAGGTTGTTCGGATCGGGCTTGGAGACGACCTCGAAGGTGCGCCCGAAGTTGGTCTCGCGCAGGAAGCCGACGCGGCGGGCGACATCCATGCCCGCCTCGGTGGTGTCGGCGAGGCCCGTCACGATCGAGAGCCCGTAGCGCTTGGTCTCGGCCAGCCAGTGGGCCAGCCCCTGCTCGGTGGTCAGCACCTCCTCCGCGGAGATCCGCGGGATGCCCGCGGCACCAAGGTCGCGGCGCCAGATCACCGGCGCGAGATCGGCGGGGTCTGCGCGGCGCTGGCCGGGGCGATGGGCCTTGATCCAGTCGAGGTCGAAGCGGCTCGGCGCCTCCTGGCCGGGCCAGGTCAGGACCAGCGCGTCGGGCGCCAGCTCGGCGCTCTCGGGCGCCACGTCGAGCGGCACGCTCGTCAGATCAAAGGCACGTTCGCCGGTCTGCGGGTGGAAGCCCGCGGGATCGGTGTCGCGCAGCCAGATGTAGGGGAAAAAGCCCGCGGTGCCGTCAGGCCAGACGAGGTCGAGGCCCTCGGCCCCGGTGGTGAGAGTCGGTTGCATGATTTGTCCATTTGTCTGTGAGTGCGTTCAGGGCGCGTGAAGACGGGCCGCGCGCGGGGGCGGCCACCACTCGTGGGCCTTCGCATGCGGATGGCCCGGACATCTTCCCAAAACGGTGCACATGGCAAATCGCGTGGTCGTTTCTCGTCCGGCGCAAATAGAGCACAGGCGCCGGGGCGGCTGCAACCAAACGCGGCGGGGCTGCGGGGAGCGGCGAGGTCGCACGGCGTTGCGGATCGCTTATGGCGCGGGGTGCGAACGACGGACACGGCGCCACGGGTTGCGCATGGCGCGGGGTGAGACGGCGGTGCGCGGTGCGCCGGCCCCGCATCGCGCGGCGGCGGGGCGTGCGTGATTTTCTCAGAAAATCAGCCACCTCCGGGGCAGCCGGGGCGCCTCACGGCGAGTCGCCGCGCGCCTCACCGAATCCGGGAGAGGCAACCGCCCTGCCCGCCCCTCTTCGGCCCGGCCCCGACCTCAGCCCGCCACCACCGAGCGGATCACATCGGCCAGCCGGCGCGGGTCGAAGGGCTTGGGCAGGATCTTCGTCGCCCCCGCCGCCTGCAGCTCGGCCGAGGCATGGGCCTCGGACTTGGCGGTGCAGATGATCACCGGGCGGTCGGCGTTCAGCTCCGAGGCCCGCACGCCCGCCAGCAGGTCGTGGCCGTCGGGCTTCGGCATCATCAGATCGAAGAGGAACCCGTCGAAGCGCTGCGCCTCTATCAGCGCCAGCCCCTCGCGGCCTGAGGTGGCGGTGGTCAGCTCGATGTCGTCCTCGATCTCGAGCGCGATCTCAACGAGCGAGATGATGTCGCGTTCGTTATCGACCAACAGGATCTTCATGGCGTGCCTCGTCAATCTCGGGGGTGTCCGGCGCGGCGGCGGGAAAGACCAGCCGGAAGGTGGAGCCCTGGGTCTCGGTCGATGCGCCGTCCTCGGCGTGGCGGGTGTCAAGTTCGACCGCCCCGCCCTGCCGCTCGACCAGCTCGCGGGCGATGGCCAGGCCCAGACCGGTGCCGGTGACCTGCACGCCGGGGGCATGGGCGGGCCGGGCGAAGCGCTCGAAGATTGCGGCGCGGGCGTGGTCTGGAATGCCCGGCCCCTGGTCGCGCACCCAGAGCGCCAGCGCGCCGCCCTGCCGGGCGCTGGCGCCCAGCACCACCTCGCCGCCCGGCGGGGAATACTTGATGGCATTGGTCACAAGATTGACCAGCGCCTGCTGCACCCGCCGGCGGTCGACGGAGATCAGCCGTCCCTCGGCACCGGGCTCGACGCGCAGGGTGACGCTGAAGTTCTCGGCGTAGCCCGCGAGCGCGGCGGCCACATCGGTGACGATCTCGGTCGCGCGGGTCGGGGCGGGCTCAATCACCAGCTGGTTCTGGTCGATGGCCTGCAGCGTCAGGATGTCGTCGACCAGCATCAGCATCCGGTCGGCATTGCCCTTGGAGAGCTCCACCAGCTTGCGCCCGCTCGGGGCCAGCTCGCCGCCGAAGCGGGTCAGGAAGAGGTCGAGCGAGCCCGCCATGGCGGTCAGCGGCGTGCGCAGCTCGTGGTTGATCGACTGCACGAAACGGCCCCGCGTGCGCGCCAGCCGCTCCTCGGCGGTGACATCGCTCAGGACGCAGTAATAGGCGTCGCCCTCGACGTTGCCGACATGGCTGATGCGGCAGCGCAGCTCGCGCGTCTGGCCCTCGACCCGGCGCGAGAGCGCCACGGTGGTGCGCTTGCGGCCCTGGCCCGCGGTCTGGCCCGCGTTCTGGCCCGAGGCTTGGCCCGCGTCCTGGCCCGGTCGGTGCGGCTTGACCAGCGCCACGGCGGCCTCGGCGTTCCTGACGCCCAGAAGTTCCCGCGCGCGGCGGTTCGCATTGGCCACGGCGCCGGCCTCGTCGAAGACCACGATGCCGTCGTCGACGTTCTGGAAGATCGCCTGGAACTGGTTGCCGGCGGCCACCGCGCGGGCGGCCTCGTCGCGGAGCCGCGCCAGCGCGCGGGCCAGGGCCACGGCGCGTTTCTCGGCGATGAAGGCGGCGGCGAGCGCACAGGCGTAAAGCGACAGCGCGATGGCCGCGAAGGACACCGAGCGCAGCCAGAAGCCCTCGAGCGCCTCGCCGCGCGGCACCGCGACCCGGGTCGAAAGGTCCGATCCCGGGATCCCGCGCTGGCTTTCGATCAGCGCCGCGCCCTCGGGGGCGGTCTCGGGCCCGGCCGAGGAGAAGGCGATGGGCCCCTGCGCCGAGACGATCTCGACCAGCATCTCGGGGTCGAGCCGCGTGCGCGCCAGGAGCGCCTCGAAGTAAGCCGCGTCGAGCGAGGAGGCGATGACCCCGCGCAGCCCGCCGTCGGGCGAGCGGATCGGCCAGGCGACCGGCGTCACCTGGGTGTCGAGCGTGCGCGCGGTGATCGGCACCCCCAGCGTGTGCCGCCCGGCGGGCAGCGCGGTGGCGTCGCGGAAATAGGCCCGGTCGCCCACGTCGACGCCGATGAGCGGCGCGGTGCTGGCCCAGACCACCCGGCCCTCGGGGTCGGCGATCAGCATCTCGTCGATCTGCTCGGAACTGGCGGCGATGGCGCGCAGCCGGCCGCCGAATTGCGCCTCGACGTCCTCGGGGCTGCCGATCGGCGCGCGGGCCAGCTCCCCCGCCACGCCCGAGATCTGCGCGCTCGCCAGTTCCATCGAGGAGGCGAAGGTCTGGTTGAAAAGCGTCGCCACATGCGCGAGCCGCGCCCGCCCGCTGTCGAGCGTGCGCTGGTAGTCGACATAGACCACCAGCCCCACGAAGAGCACCGTCCCCACCGTCAGGAGCGCGCCGCCCAGGAACATCCGACGCGAGCGCCGGAGGGCGGCATAGGCGACGCCGCCGACCTCTACGAAGAACTGCGGATCAATGAGACGGGCCATGGCGGCTCGCGAGGTGGATGCGGCCCCGCGCCGGGGCCTCGCCGGCTTCGAGCGCCCGGAAGGCATTGCCCAGCACCTCGGAGGGGCCGAGGCTGCCCGCGCTGTCGGCCAGCGCGCCGCGCACCGATGGCTCGGCGCCCTTCAGCGCCTCGGGCATGGCGGCAAGCACGGCCTCGGCGCGGTCGGCCAGGGCCTCGACCATCTCGAGCACCTCGCCGGGGCTGCGCCCCAGGGCCGCGCCGCAGAAACACTCGCCCTCCCAGCGCACCAGGAGGTCGCCCGCGGGCATTGGCGCCGCGGCGAGGCTGCGCGAGACCGCGCCGATCAGCGCCTCCTGCTCGGCCTCGGAGAAATCCGCCGCATTGGCCGAAAGCGCGTTGATGGTCAGGGTGAAGACGCTCAGCCGTTCGCTCTGGTCCACCGTGGTCAGCGCGTCGAGAAGCGTGTTCTGGTCGCCCAGGAGACCCGGCACCCGCTTGCGCCGCGGCTCGGCCCCGCGCGCCCCGGCGCCCGGCGCGGCGGGCGTCTTGCGGCGGTCGAGCTCGGCCTTGAGCCGCAGCTGCGCCTTCAGCCGGGCCTGGAACTCCACCCGGTCGAAGGGTTTCATCAGGTAGTCGTTGGCCCCGGCCATGAAGGCCCGCGACAGCGCCGCCTTGTCGGTGCGGCTGGTCAGCATGACGATCGGCACGTCGCGCCAGGCCGCGAGCTGCCGCAACCGGGCGCAGAGCTCGATCCCGTCCATCTCGGGCATCATGATATCGAGCAGCACCAGGTCGGCGGTCTCGGGCTGGGCCGAGAGCGCCTCGAGCGCGGCCCGGCTGTCCGAGAAGGTCTCGACCGTGTCGTAGCCGAAGTCCGCCAGGGTGGCGACGATCAGCTCTCTCGCGATGTCGGAATCGTCAACGGCGACGATCTTTCTAGCCATGCGTCAATCCTGTCCCACGATCTCAAACACCCGCCAGCCGCCGCGGTCATAGCGCAGTCGGAACGGCGGCGGAGCCCCCTTTTCAAGTTGCGGATAGGCCCGGAGCAAACGGTCCCTCGGGATCTCGCCCGCCTCGGGGAGCCGCACCGCGATATACTGTCCGCGCGGGCGCCCGCCCAGCACGGTGATGTCATATGCCGGCTGGCCCGCGACCAGGAAACCCTCGACGTCTCCGAGCGCGGCCACCAATCCGGGGTTGCGCTCTACATCGGCGAGAATCCCGCTGCGGTTGTCAAGAAATTCGGCCAGTTCCGCGTCGGCGGCATGGGGGCCTGTCACCCTTTCGCCGCGCGCGATGTCGAGAAGCGCGCGGGTGCCGGGCCCGCCCGCGGCCTGCATCGAGAAGAGCGCCAGCGGCACCGAGGCGAGAAGCCCCAGCACCACCATGGGCACCCGGAAGCGCCCCGGCGGCCAGGCGCGGATCGCCACCACCGCAAGACCCAGGCTCGGCAGGGCGACGACGGCGGCATCGCCCTCGAAGCCGTATTGCGCGTTGAGCCAGGCCCCGCCCAGAAGGCTGCCCGCCCCTGCGAGGATCGGCAGCGCCAGCCGGGCCCGCCACATCAGCCGCAGAAGCGCCAGCCCCGCGACCAGGAGCCCGCAGAGCGTCGGCAACAGCGCCCAGGCCTCGGGCCCCGCGCCGCCCTGAACCACCTGGGCCGAGATGAACTCGGTCTTCAGCACGGCGTTCACGAAGAGCAGCGAGCCGATGGCCGCAACCACCGGGAAGAACATCGACATGAGGTAGCCGAAAGACGAGGCCGCCAGCATGCTCGGCCGCGCGGCCAGCACGATGAAGGGCAGCGTCCCCAGCGCCAGGAGCATCCCGTAGGCATGCGACAGCGGCAGGATCAGCAGCCCCACCGCGACCTTCATCATGTCGGGCGCCGCCCCGTTCAGCCGCAGGTTCAGAAGCCCCCGCGCGTAGATCCAGAAGCCCAGAAGCAGGAGCACCGCGCTTGGCCCCTCGGCCAGGGCGCGCAGGAAGAAGGGGTTGAGCGCCAGGAGCACCACCAGCAGCCCCGCCGAGCCCCGGTCGTAGGCGCCGCGCTCGCGCAGGTTCAGATACCAGGTGTAGAGCAGCAGCGCCGCCGCCGCCGCCCCGATCAGGAGCGGCAGCGCCACATCCGCCTCGGGGGCGATCATCTGCAGGATCAGCGCCACCGAGAAGGGCAAGGGCGGGTAGAAGGCATCGCTGGCGCGGAAGACGCCCGGCCCCTCGATCTGGACGATGGCCTTGGCCCACATGTCGATCACCGCGCCCGAGAGGAAGCCCTGCGCCTCGACCCAGGCAAGCGGCACCAGCAGGAGCGCGAAAAGCGGGATCAACACCGTCGCGGCGCGGGTCAGCGCGGTCATGCCAGGGCCTCGCTTTCCGACTTGGCGGCGTCAAGCTCGTCCGCGGTGTGCTTGGAAAGCCCGTGCTGCGTCTTCTCCCAGTAGAAGGGATTGCTGATCAGCTGTTTCAGCGCCTTGTAGGAGGCGATGGTCATCAGCACCCAGTAGCCAACCACGCTGACGCCCCAGGGCGCCAGGTCGGTCCAGCGCCGCCGGAAGGGCGCGACCATGGTCAGGTAGATCAACAGGCTGTTGCCCGCGAGCAGGTTCAACAGCGACAGATACAGAAGGATCGGCGGGAAGAAGGGCTCGATCAGCGCCGCTCCGAAGAGCATCCAGACGATGAAGACGCCCCAGAAGATCGGGTTCAACAGACCCGAAAGGAAGGTGCCGCCAATGAAGAAGACGAAGCCGATCACCCCGGCCAGGCCGACGCTGCGCACCAGGTGCACCGGGCGGCGGGTGTGCACCAGGAAGGTCTGCATGTAACCCTTGATCCAGCGCGAGCGCTGGCGGATCCAGTTCGGGATCGAGACGTTGGCCTCTTCGAAGGTGGTGCTGTCGATCACCCCGACGCGGTAGCCCTTCTGGGTGAGCCGGATGCCGAGGTCGGCGTCCTCGGTCACGTTGAAGGGATCCCAGGCGTTCAGCTCGCGCAACACGTCCATGCGGAAGTGGTTCGAGGTGCCGCCCAGCGGGATCGGCACGCCCAGGTATTCCAGCCCGGGCAGCATCAGGTCGAACCAGAGCGAATAATCCAGCGTGAACATCCGCGTCAGCCAGTTCTCGCGGGCGTTGTAGTAGTTCAACCGGCACTGGATGCAGGCGGTGTTCTCGGGGCGCTGGCGGAAGGCGGCGAGCACCTTCTTGAGCTGGTCGGGCTCGGGTTTGTCCTCGGCGTCGTAGATCACCAGGAAATCGCCGCGGGCATATTGCAGCGCGTAGTTGCAGGCCTTCGGCTTGGTCTGGGGGTGCGACTGCGGCACCTCGACGATCTCGAAGACGCCCTCCAGTTCCAGCGCCCGCGCGGCGGCGATGGTCTCGTCGTCGGTCTCCTCGAGGACGATCTTGATGTCGAGCTTGGCCAGCGGGTAGTCGAGCTTGCGCAGCGCGGCGGTCAGGATCGGCAGCACCTCGGGCTCGCGGAACATCGGCACCAGCACGGTGTAGACCGGCAGGTCGTCGTCGCGCATGGCCGCCGCTTCCGCCGCGATGGCGCGGGAGGAACGTTCCTGCACCTCGCCGCCGACCCAGACCAGCACCGCCTTGAACAGGAAGTTGCCGGTGTAGAAGACCGTCATGAAGAGGTTCAGCACGATCAGCGTGGTCACCGGCGCCGTCGCCATGCCGGCCAGGAACAGGCTGCCGAGCAGGTAGAGCACCACGATCTGCGGCGGGGTGATGACGCTTTTCGCCGACATCACCGGGTCGGTGTCGGCGAGCCCGAAGACCGCCTGGCGGGATTGCTCCTCGCGGAAGGCCTTCTGCAGCGCCAGCGAGATGTCGAGCTGCGGGGCGACCGCGATCTCGACCTGGCCGGGATAGGTGTCGAGGATGTGCAGAAGCGTGCTGGGACCGGGCCGCGCCGTGGCCACCAGAAGCGCGCCTTCGGGCGTGCGCCTGACCGGCACGGTCAGCGCATCGGTCATGGCGCCCACGTCCTGGGCGCGGATCAGCGCGCGGTCGGGCGGATCGGCGATCAGGTCGATCTGCGGCAGGTCGTAGTAATAGCCGAGCTGGCGGTAGAGCTCACCGGGCTTCAGCCAGCGGCGGCTTTGCAGGACGTCAATCAGCCCGACGTTCCACTCCTCGGCCAGGGCCACCGCCTCGTCGAGCTGGGCCGCCGACAGCAGGCCCCGGTCGAGCAGAAGCTCGCCGATTGCCATGCTGTCGACGTCGAGTGCCATGGGATCAGCCCTCTTGGGTGCCGCGCGACCGGCGGTAGATGCCGCTCAGCACGCGGATGATGACCAGGGTCAGCGCCAGCCAGAGCGCGCCGACGATCCAGGGGCGGTATTTCGCCGCCACCTGCCAGAGGTCCATGCGGTCGGGGTAGCGCACCTCGACAAGATCATTGCGCGCGGTCGAGGCGGCGAGCGCCAGCCCCTCTCCGTCCAGGAAGGCCAGATCGCCCCGGTCGAGCAGCAGCGGCTGCGCCTGGCTCGGGCTCGGCGCGGGGCCGCGCCCGGGGCGCAGCCAGACGCCCGGCCGGCCCTCGGCCTCGACGATCTGGACGAGCCCCACCTCGTCGAGCGCTGCACCGGCAAAGATCACCTCTCCGGCGCTGTCGCGCAGCTCCACCCGGCCGCGGTCGAAGCGCAGGCCCGGGTCGCTGCCCTCGGGCGCCTCGGCACCGATATAGAGGAAGGGCCGCGGGGTCGCGGTCTCTTCCGCGCCCTCCTCGGGCAGCGATGCCTCGAGGCTGCTTGCCAGCCGCACCTCGGCGCTGTCGGGCAGCAGCGCGCCCGCCACCGGCAGGAGCCAGGGCAGGAAGCCTTGAAGCGTCTCGCCTTCGCCCAGGATCACGTCGGCGCCCTGGCCGAAGGCCTGGCGCATCAGGAAGAAGTCGCTTTCGGGCGCGGGGGCCTCGGCGGTGACGAAGCGGCTCTGCGGCAGGATCTGCACCGGGTAGCCCTGCGGCGCAAAGAGGCAGTTGCCGCCCTCGGTCTGGCGCTGGACCACCACGGTCATCAGGTTGTCGCGGCCCACGAGCCCCTCGGGGATCGGGAAATCCATCCAGACCGGCACGTCGCTGTCGAGCGGCCGGCTGCCGAGAAGCGTGTTGTTGAGATAGGCCGAGACGGTCACGCCCCGCCCGTTGACCGAACGCGCCGCGCCGATCAGCAGCTCCACCTCCGAGGGCAGGCGCCCCGGCGCGAAGGCATCGGCGGGCACCGAAAACTCGAAGGTCGAGCTGCCCACCACGTCCTGGCGCAGCTCGGGCGCGCCCAGGGTGGCAAAGCTCACCCTGTCGTCGTCTCCGCCGATGTCCGGGCTCACCGCCTGGGCGGCGATGGTGCCGCCGCCAAGCGCACGCCAGCGACTGGTGGCCAGCGCCAGGCCCAGGCCCGGCTCCGCGCCGCCGAACTCCAGGCTCGGCGCGGGGCCCGCGCCCAGCGACACGGTGCCGGTCTCGGCGGTGTCGGGCCGGCCGTTGAGCCCCAGGGTCACGGCCTCCCAGGTCTCGCCCGCGGGCAGGCCGCCCTGCCCGGCCTGCAGCAACCCGTATTCGGCATCAAACAGCGCCGCGGCGCGCAGCGCGAAGGGCAGCGCGCGGGCGGGATCGCTGTCCGCCCCGGCCTCGAGCACCTTCAAGGGCGGCATGACCTGCGCCACCCGGTCCACGGTGTCGAGCGCCGCGCGGTCGAGCTGCAGCGCCAGCGCCGACTCCGGCAGCACGGTCAGGAAGTCGCCCGAGGCGCGTTCGTCGATGCAGATGTTGTCGGAGCTGGCCCCGGCGTATTCAAGCCCGAGCTTCACGAAGCCGCCCTGCGCCGCTTCGGGCGGCACCGGCAGGCTGACCTCGAGCGCCTCGCGGCCTGCGTCCAGGCGCTCGACATGCACGACCCGGTCGTTGATCCGCAGCTTCAGGTGGCGCTCGACCGGCATGGCCTCACCGTGGCGCAGCCGCAGGGTCAGGGTCATGCCCCGGATCGCCTCCTCGGCGCCGACCGGGAAGAAGGCCACCGCGCTGCCCGAAAGCTGTTCGAACTCGAAGCCCGCGGCAAAGCCGATCTCGGCCAGGTCGATCTCGCGCAGGACCGCGCCGGCGGGGGCCTCGGCGGGGGCGCCCTCCTCCGCGGCGGGGGCGCGCACCTCGACGGCCGGCGTGACCGCCTCCTGCGCCCACAGATAGCCGGGAGCCAGCGCCGCCAGCGCCAGCGCGATCGGGACGTGTCGTGTCATTCCGAGGTCTCGCCCTCTGTCTTCAATTCCCTGATCCGCGCGATCGAGGACCGCACGATGGCCGTGGCCTCGGGGCTGTTGCCCGACGCCTCGCCGTAGCCGTTGTCGATCGCATCGAGACCGCGGCGGGCCTCGCGCGCCATGCCGTCGAAGCCCAGCATCGCGGCATTGCCGCTCAGGTCATGCAACCTGAGGTGCAGCTCATCCGCCGCGCCGGGGGCGCCCGTCTCCACCTGGCGCAGCACCGAGTCGATGTCCCCGACCCGGGCGTCGAGCGATTCGAGGAACCGCCTGCGTATGTCACGCACCTTTTGTGAATAATCAGCCAAGACTGCTCTCCATTTTTGTCCAGAACCTGCCGCCAAGGCGGCTCTCCGTCGAGTTGTGTTCCGTCCTGCACCCGTTCCGCCGCGTCGCTTCCGCGCCGGTTGTCACCGCCGGGCCACAATTGCCCTTACGTCACGCGCCGCGGGCGCCCCAGATCAGCCCGGGAAGCGGACCCGGAAGGTGGTGCCCTGCCCCTCGGCGGTGGCGAAGTCGATCTCGGCATCGTGCTGATCGAGGATCGCCTTGACGATGCTCAGCCCCAGCCCGGTGCCGCCGCCGAAGCGGAAGCTCTCGGCGTCGCTGCGGGTGAAGCGCTCGAAGAGCACCGGCTGCAGCTTCTCGGGAATGCCGGGTCCGGCGTCGCGCACCCAGAAGCCGCCCTCGGTCAGAAGCCCCAGCTCGACGCTCGCGCCCTTGGGCGAGGCTTTGATGGCATTGGTGGTCAGGTTGTCGATCACCTGCTGGATGCGCGAGGCATGGCCGCGCACCAGCACCGGGGCCTCGGGCGTGTCGCTGACCGCGACGCCGACCCCGTGTTCCTCGGCGAAATGCCGGGCGTCCTCGGCGCTTTGGCGCAAGAGGTGGCCGAGGTCGAGCTCGGCGAAATCCATCGCCGACTGGCCCGATTGCAGCCGCCCGGAATCGAGGATGTCGTCGATCAGCCGCCCGAGCCGTTCGGCGTTGCGGCCCGAGACCTCGAGAAGCTCGCGCCCCCGCTCCGGCAGCGCGGCGGAGAAGCGGCCGAGAAGCTGCAGCGAGCCCGCGATCAGCGAGACCGGCGTGCGCAGCTCGTGGCTGACCACCGAGATCGCGTGGTCGCGCTGGCGCTCGACGCGCTTGCGGCGGGTGATGTCGCGGATCACCGCGAGATAGCCCAGCGGCACGCCGGCGCGGGTCTTGAGCCGGGTGGCATTGGTCTCGCCGATGAAATCCTCGCCGTTGCGGCGGCGGTAGCTCATCTCGTAGGCATCGAGCGCGCCCGAGGCCGCGGGGTTGTAGCGCGTGGCCCCGGTCTCGCGGAACTGCTCGAAATCGGAATAAAGGACCGAGGTCTGCCGGCCCTCGAGATCCTCGGCGGAATAGCCGAACATCTCGGTCATGGTCTCGTTTGTCATGGTGATGCGGCGGTTGAGGTCGGCCACGATCAGCGAGCCCGGCATGGCGTCGAAGATCGCCTCCAGAAGCGCGGTCTTCTTCTCCAGCTCGCGCGCGTCCTCGGCGCGCTCCCATTCCTTGGAGATCCAGCGCCCGAAGAATCGCACCAGCTCGTGCTCCTTCTCGCTGAAGGGCTGGCGGCGCGCCTCGGCGGCCGAGAAGTTGAGCGTGCCCAGCACCTTGCCGCGCACGACAAGCGGCGTGCCGATGTAGCTTTCGAGCCCGAAGCTCTGGTAGCAGGGATGGGTGGCGATGCGCGAACGGCCGGCGTGGTGGAAGCTTTCCACGTCCTCGGCGGCCAGCGTGTGGCAGCAGTAGGTCTGCGCAAGGTCGAAGATGGTGCCCGGATCGGGCGCGCCCGGCCCTTCGGAATGCACCACCATGTAGCGCCCGGCCTCGACCCGGCTGACGATGCCGAGGCTCAGGCCGAGGCAGTCGAGCCCGATGGCCAGAAGCTCGTTCGCCTTGTCCTCGAAGGCTTTGTCGGGATCGGCGGCGACCAGGTAGAGCTGGCGCAGGGAGCGGTCGATCACCCTGTCGGTATCGGAATTATCCGTCACCTCGAGCAAGGCCTTCAACATCGCGTTCCCTCCGGAAGTACTCACACACACCCGGCGCAGGGTCCAAAACATGGGGGCCGTCCCCGTCGCCGTTCGACCCGAGTGCAGCATCTGCTGGGAATCTGCAATATGATGTAATTGTGGTGAAAATGTGTGCGATTGGCGGGGGGTGTCGGGGGTGTTGCGTGGGTGTGGCGCTGGGTTGTGCGGCGCATTGTTGCCGTGAGAGGCGCCCCAGGCCGCTCTGGCGTAGTTCCGGGGGCCTTCGGGGGCGTTTAGGGGGTGGTTTGGGGCGTGGCCTCGGGTTCTGAGGCGGGGACGTCGGGGGCGATACCCCACCCCGGCCCCACCTCAACTCTGCCGCGCAACCTCTTACCTGCGCACGCTATTGTGATCCCCGCGGTGGCTCTCGGGCCTAACCCAGCCGCCCGCCCGCGCGGCGGCGCGCGGGGCCCGGCGCGTCGGCGGCCCAGCTGCCCCGCGGGCCCGGGATCAGCACCCCGATCGAGGTCCCCCCGCCAGGCCTATCGCTGACCGTCACCTGCAGGTCGTGCCGCCGGGCGAGGTCCATGACCACCGCCAGCCCCAGGCCCTGCCCGCCCTGCGCCCCCTCGCTGCCCGCCAGCCGCACCGAGCGCGCGCTGGCCCGTCGGAAGGCAGCGGCGTCGAGCCCCGCGCCGGTGTCATGCACCTCGACCCGCACCCCGCTGGCGCGCCGCCGCACGCCCAGAAGGATGCGCCCGTGGTCGGTGAATTTCACCGCGTTGGACACCAGGTTGGCCGCGATCCGCATCATCGCGAGCGGCGGCAGCTCGGGCCGGGCGCTGGTCGGCACGTAGTCGAGGCGGAGGCCCTTGGCCTCGGCCTCGGGCAGGAACATCTCGTGCACGGTGGCGAGGATGTCGGGCAGGCCCATGTCGGCGCCTTCGGTCTGCGTATTGCCGGGCCCGGTCAGGTCCGGGCCGGGGCGCGCCTCGGGCGTGGCAGGGCCGAGCAGCGCCTCGATCCGGGCCTCGAGCCGCTGGAGCCGCGGGGCCAGCGCCTCGGCCTCATCACCCTCGGGCCCCGCCGAGACGGCGCGGCGCAGGGCGTCGAGCTCGGGCGTCAGCGCCTCCAGCGCGTTCCGGGCAGAGAGGTCGCGGCGCATGGCGGTCTTCCAGGCCAGCTCGTAGCGCGCCTCGATGCTGCGGAGCCGCCGCCGCAGGGCCGGATCGCCCGCGGGGCGCGGGGCCTCGGGTTCCAGGGCGGCGGGCGCGGGTGTCGCGGCGCGCTTCGGACGGCGCTTGATCCGGCTGCCGAAGGCCAGCGCGAGCACCGCCAGCACCAGGAGCGCCATGAGCAGGAGGCCCGGCCCGCGCGAGCCGAGCAGCGGCTCGGTGCCCTGCGCGAGGGTCGGCAGAGGCAGGAGGCAGAGGGTTGCCGCAAGGGCGGGTGTCAGTGCCTTGGGGAAAGGCTTGGGGGTGCGACGCCGCGCGCCGGTCTTGCGCCTACGTGTCTCGGTAGCCTGCCGAAGCCCCAGGATTCCGTGCGAAGACGTCTCGGCCTCGCGCCCAAGCCCCCGGCCCCCGCGCCAGAGCCTTTCAGCCCCAGGCAACACCGCCCGTAACACGCGCCAAAGCCCCCCGGCCCTGGGCCGATTGCCCGGGCCGCCTGGCCCTCGATGCGCAAGCTCGGTGTGCATTCCACCGCAACCCTGATGAATAGGGTCGCCGCGCCGGGCCTGATGACCCGGCGGTGCCCCCTCCCAATCTTTATCGGCGCAAATTGACGCGGAGTAAATTGCTTAGCGAACACGTCATGGTGGTTTCCGTCCCGCGCGGGCGTCAGGCCCGCGCGACACCGCGCCTGGTAACATCAGCTGTGGCGCGTAACCGCTTGCCTCAGCGAGGAAAACCTGGACCCTGCCCGCTCAGCCCCCCCATACGCGCGGCAAGCCCCGAAACATCCCCCGCGCCGGGCAGATCCTCCACCGCCTGCCAGAGCGCCCCGGCGCCCTCGGCGCCCAGAAGCGCCTCGGCCTTGGCGCGGAGCCGCGGCGCGGTCTCCTCGGGGCGCGCATCGGTCAGAAGGTCGTGCCGCGCGGTCCTCTCCGTCCCGCCCGAAAGCCGCAGGCGCAGATGCGCCTCGGTGTCGCTCAGGCCCTCGTCGGTCCGCACCTGCACCCGGTCGCGCAGCGCCCGAATGTCGGGCCGCTGGCAGGTCTCGGCGGAATAGCTCTCGAGCGCCGCGGTATCGACGCCCGCCAGCGCCATGGCGGCGGTGACCCGGTAGCTGAACTTCGCGCCAAGCCCGGTCTCGGGCGCGGGCTGGTTGCAGACCTTGAGCCAGCGCGGATGGGTGGTGACCTCCAGCGCCTCGACGGACCCGGCGTCCAGCCCCGGCGTCAGCTCGCGCAGCGCCTCCAGCATGGCGTGCAGCCCGTGGCAGCAGGCGTGGAACTTGTAGGAGACCGCCGGGAAGACCCAGCGCGTTCCCAGCTCCTCGAAGGCCGCGCCCCGCGCCTCGCCCGCATGCGTCGGCCCGAAGCCCTGCGGCCCTTCCAGCGCCTCGGTGGCGGAACCCGCGCCGGCCTCGGCCAGGAGCGCGCAGGTCACGCCGACCTCGGCGGCGAAGCCCGCGTTCAGCGGTTTGCCCATGGTGCCGAACTGGCTTTTCAACCCCGCCGCGCGGGTCGCGGTCAGCGCCAGCGCCGCCTCCATGCCCGCCGCGTCGAGCCCGATCAGCCGGCCCGCCGCCACCGCCGCGCCGAAGGCGCCCGAGGTGCCGGTCTGGTGGAAGCCCGCCTCGTAATGCGCCCGGCCCAGCCAGTCGCCGATGCGGCAGGCGGTCTCGAGCCCGTATCCCAGCGCCGCGAGCAGATCGCCCCCCGAGGCGCCGCGCGTCTCGGCCAGGGCCAGCGCCGCGGGCATGACGGCGACGCTCGGGTGGCCGATGTGGCCGAAATGCGTGTCGTCGTAGTCGAGCGCATGGCTCACCGCGCCATTGGCCAGCGCCGCGGCGCGGGGCGCGGCCCCGCCGCCGCCGAAAAGCGTGGCACCGCCGGGCTCGGTGCCGGCGAGCCTCAGCGCCGCGCGGGCGACCGGCTCGTCGCGGCCCGCAAGCCCCACCGCCGCCCAGTCAAAGAGCGACAGCGTGACGATCCGGGCGAGGTCTTCGTCCCGGGGCGCGGGGCCTGTGGCGAAACGGGCGAGGGTCTGGGCAAGTGATGTCATTCTGCAGCCATGGCCTGGTCTTCGGGGTCGATGCCGGCGCGGGCCAGGAGCCCCGCCAGCGCGGCGTCTTCGTCCTCGCGCGGGGCGAGCGGGTCGCGGGGCGTCAGCCGGTGCGCCAGCACCAGCCGCGCGAGCGCGGCGCGGTCCTGGGCGGGCTGGCCCGAAAGCTGCGCGGCCTCCCAGGCCATGAAGCTCGCCGAGGTGCCGTGATAGAGCGCCGAGGCCGCGCGGCGGGCCTCTCCGCCCGAGCCGTCCTCGGCGACCTCGGAGGCCAGCGCCGCGGCGCGGGTCAGCGCCGCCTCCAGCTCCGCCGCCAGCGCGGGCTCGGCCTCGGAGAGCAGTTCGCGCAGGTAGTCCGTCAACGCCTCCAGCGCGCCTTCGCGCTTGATCGCGCGGGCCACGTCGAGGGCGATGATGTTCGAGGTGCCCTCCCAGATCGAGCCAAGATGCGCGTCGCGCAGGACCCGGGCGTCGGAGAACTCCTCAATGTAGCCGCAGCCGCCGCGCACCTCCATGGCGTCGCCCGCGACCTTGCGCGCGTCCCGGCAGGTGCGGAACTTCACCAAGGGCGTGAGGATGCGCAGCACGCGGGCCATGGTGGCCTCGCCGCCGTCGGCGGCGGCCAGCGCGCGGGCGGTGTGGAAGACCATGCTGCGGCCCTGTTCGGCGGTGACCAGCATCTTGGCGAGCTGCCGCCGCATCAGCGGCATGTCGACCAGCGCCCGCCCGAAGGCCGAGCGGTGCCGCGCGATGAACAGCGCCTCGGCGACCGAGCGGCGCATGAGACCGGCGCTGCGCACGCCGTTGGCGAGCCGCGACATGTTGATCATGTCGGTCATCTGCTTGAAGCCCTGCCCGGCCTCGCCGACGAGATAGGCGGTGGCGCCTTCGAGCGAGATCTCCCCCGAGGCCATGGAGCGCGTGCCCATCTTGTCCTTCAGCCGCAGGATCCGGTAGGCGTTCAGGCTGCCGTCGGGCAGATGCCGGGGCAGCAGGAACAGCGAGAGCCCGCGCGTGCCCTCGGCCCCCTGCCCTTCGGGCCGGGCGAGGACCATGGCCAGCTCGGCGTCGGGGTTGGAACAGAACCACTTGTCGCCGGTCAGCCGCCAGGCGTCGCCTTCCGGCCGGGCGGTGGTCTCGATCGCGCCGACATCCGAGCCCGCCGCCTGCTCGGTCATGAACATCGCCCCCTGGAAGAGGCTCTCCATGTCCTGGCTGGTCAGCCGGTCGATGTAGCGCGCGACCAGCGCGGGATCGCCGAATTTCACCAGCGTGCGGGTCAGGCTGTCGGTCATCGAGAGCGGGCAGCAAAGCCCGAACTCGGCCTGCACAAACAGATAGACCAGCGCGTATTTCGCCAGCGGGTGCAGCTTGTCCTCGGCGCCGAAGACGCCGGCGCGATGCGACATGGCGGCCAGGCCGAACTCCGAAAAGGCGTAGCGTTCGAGCTCTTGGTAGGCGGGGTGTTTCTCCACCGTCTCGGCGCGGGCCCCGGTGCGGCTGCGCAGCTTCAGGCTGGGCGGGTTGTGATCGGCGGCGAGCGCCAGCTCTTCCAGCCTGTCGCCCACCAAGGCGCCCATGCGGTCGAGCTCGGGGGTGATCCGGGCCTGCAGCGCGCGCGGCAGGTAGACCTCGATCAGCGCCGCCAGCGCCGGGTCGGCGCGATAGGCGTTCACGCCGCGGCTGTCGGGGATGTTGTTCTCGCTCGCGCCGGCCATGGGGCCCCTCCTCGCTGTCAGCTTGTCCCGGTGATCGCCGCGCGGGCCGCGCGGTATTCGCGCGCCAGCCGGTCGACGATCTCGCCCGCGGGTTCGACGCCGCGCGACTGGGCGACCGCCTGGCCCGCCGAGAAGACGTCCTTCCAGGCCTTGGGCCGGTCGGGGTCGTCCTTGGACTTCATCTTGCGCGGCTCGGCGCGGCGGGCCTCCTCGGGGTCGACGCCCACCAGGCTCACGCTTTCGGCCAGGTAGTTGGCATGGGTGCCCGAGAAGAGCGGCGTGTAGACGATGGCATCGGCCTCGGCGCGGGTGATCATCTCCTTGTGGGGGTCGGGCGCGATGGCCTCGGCCGAGGGGATGAAGACCGTGCCCGCATAGGCGAAATCACAGCCCAGCACCTCGGCGGCCAGGACCGAGCGGCCGTTGGCCACCGCGCCCGAGAGGACCAGCGGCCCGTCCCAGAAGGCGCGCACCTCCTCGACGAGCGCAAAGGGGCTGAGCGTGCCCGCGTGCCCGCCCGCGCCCGCGGCCACGAGGATCAGACCGTCGACCCCGGATTTCGCCGCCCGGCGCGCGTGGCGCGCCTTGATCACGTCGTGGAAGACCAGCCCGCCGTAGCCATGCACCGCCTCGACCACCTTGTCGGGCGCCGAAAGCGAGGTGATCACCAGCGGCACCTTGTGGCGCACGCAGGTCTCGAGGTCGCCCTCCAGCCGTTCGTTGTACTCGTTCACGATGAGGTTCACGCCGTAGGGCGCGGGGGTCTTGCCGGTCTTCGCCTCGAAGGCCGCGAGGCGGCGCTCGATCTCGGTCAGCCAGCGGTCGAGCTCTTCGGCGGGCCGGGCGTTCAGCGAGGGGAAGGTCCCGATGATCCCCGCGCAGCACTGGGCGACCACGAGGTCGACGCCCGAGGCCAGGAACATCGGCGCCCCGATGAGCGGCAGGGAAAGCCGGGACTTGAGCGCGGCGATGGCGTTGGGATCTGTCATGCCTGTCCTTTGTCTGTCTCGGAGGTGGCGCGGGCCTCGAAGGTCACGGTGCCGTCGGTCTTCTCGAGCCAGAAGCGCGCGCCCTCGCGGTGGAGCGTCACCGGCTGGCCCGCGATCAGCGGCGCGAGGCCGCGGTAGGCGACCGTCAGCCCGGTGGTCCCGAAGGCCCGGGCGGCGGCATTGATCAGGAGCGTGCCCTGGATCGGGCCGTGCACCACGAGCCCGGCATAACCCTCGGTCTCGGTCACATAGGGATAGTCGTAGTGGATGCGGTGGCCGTTGAAGGTCATCGCCGAGTAGCGGAAGAGCGTGACCGGATCGCCGGTGAAGCTCTCAGGGCTTGCCGGGCCGTCGCCGCCCGCGCCCTTGGGCGTGACGCTGGAGGTGGCGGGGCGGTAGACGATGTCCTGGCGCTCCTCGATCGCGGTCTCGCCCGCGACCGAATAGAGATGCCGGACGGCCACGAACACGAGCGGGCCCGAGCGGCCCTCCTTGGGTTTCAAGCTCTCGATCCGCGAGCTGCGCGTGACCTCGTCGCCCGCGCGCAGGGGGGCGCGGAAGGTGACCTCGCCGCCCGCCCACATGCGGTTCTGGAAGGGCACCGGCGGCAGGAAGCCGCCGCGCTTGGGGTGGCCGTCGGGGCCCAGCCCTGCATGATCCACGGCGGGCTGGGCGAGGCACCAGTGCAGCCCGGGCGCGACGCCATCCTCGGGCGTCCTCACCCAGTCGCCGAAGGTCGCGCCGAAGCGCGCGACCAGCGCCGGGGTGAGGATGTCGGTCATCACCTCCTCGCGACCGATCCAGGCTTCGAGCGCGGGAATGTCGAGATCGTCGAGCGCGCTCATGCCAGGGCCCTCGCGCGGTCGAGGATGCGGCGCGCCTGCTTCAGGACCGGCGCGTCGATCATCGCGCCGTCGACCAGCCCTGCCCCGCCGTGCACCGAGGCCGCGACCACGCGCTCGGCCCAGTCCACGGTCTCGGGCGCGGGCCGGAAGGCGGCGCGGGCGGGCTCGATCTGCACCGGGTGGATCAGGAGCTTGCCGCCGAAGCCCATCTCGTGGCTGTGGCGGGCGTCGCCGGCGATTACCTCGGGGTTGCGGGTGGCGGTGGTCACCCCGTCCAGAGGCGCCGGCCGTCCGGCCAGCCGCGCGGCCTGCACGATCTGGCTGCGGATCGGCAGGAAGGCGGTCTGGGTGTTCTCGCAGCCGAGATCAGCGGCCAGATCGATCGAGCCGAAGGCCAGCCGGTCGGCGGCCTCGGCCAGCTCGGTCATCCGCGCCACCCCGCGCACCGTCTCGATCAGGCCGAGCACCTTCTGCCCGGGGTCAAGTGCCGCGCGCAGCTCGGCGATCTGCTGGGCGCTCTCGGCCTTGGGCAGCACCACGGCGTCGAAGCCGATGGCGCGGGCGAAGGCCACATCGTCGCGATACCACTCGGTGCCCGGCGCGTTGACCCGCAGCATCAGCGTCACCTGCCGGTCGGCGGGCAGCGCGTCGCGCGGGATGCGCCGCACCGAGGTCTTGAGGTCCGAGGCGACCGCGTCCTCGAGGTCGATGATCACGCTGTCGGTGCCCGCCGCGCAGGCCTTGGCGAAGCGCTCGGGCCGGTCGGCGGGCACGAAGAGCGGGAAGCTCAGCGTGGCGAAATGATCCTTGATTGCGTCCATCGGCCCCTCAGAAACTGCGCGGCATGCCGAGGATGTGCTCGGCCACATACGACAGGATCAGGTTGGTCGAAATCGGCGCCACCTGATAGAGCCGCGTCTCGCGGAACTTCCGCTCGATGTCGTATTCCTCGGCGAAGCCGAAGCCGCCGAAGGTCTGGATCGTGGCATTGGCCGCCTCCCAGGAGGCATCGGCAGCCAGGAGCTTGGCCATGTTGGCCTGGGCGCCCGAGGGCTCATGTGCGTCGAAGCGGCGGCAGGCCTCGAAGCGCATCAGGTTCGCCGCCTCGAGGTTCACGAAGGCCCGCGAGATCGGGAACTGGATGCCCTGGTTCTGCCCGATCGGCCGGCCGAAGACCTGCCGCTCGCCGGCGTATTGCGCCGCCTTCTCGACGAACCAGTAGCCGTCCCCGATGCATTCCGCCGCGATCAGCGAACGCTCGGCGTTGAGCCCGTCGAGGATGTAGCGGAAGCCCTTGCCCTCTTCGCCGATCAGCGTGTCGGCGGGGATCTCGAGGTCGTCGAAGAACAGCTCGTTGGTCTCATGGCCGACCATGTTGGGGATCGGCTTGACCTCCATGCCCTTGCCGATGACCTGGTCGAGCTCGACCAGGAAGACCGACAGCCCTTCGGACTTGCGGTTCACCTCGGCCAGCGGCGTGGTGCGCGCCAGAAGGATCATCAGGTCGGAATGCTGCACCCGGCTGATCCAGACCTTCTGGCCGTTGACGACGTAGCGGTCGCCCTTGCGCTGCGCGGTGGTCTTCAGCTTGGTCGTGTCGGTGCCGGTGGTGGGCTCGGTCACCGCCATGGACTGCAGCCGCAGCTCGCCCGAGGCGATCTTCGGCAGGTAGCGCTGCTTCTGCGCCTCCGAGCCGTGCCGCAGGAGCGTGCCCATGTTGTACATCTGGCCGTGGCAATGCCCGGCGTTGCCGCCGCAGCGGTTGATCTCTTCCATGACGATCGAGGCTTCCGTGAGCCCGAGGCCCGAGCCGCCGTATTCCTCGGGGATCATCGCGGCGAGCCAGCCGGCCTTGGTCAGGGCGTCGATGAACTCCTCGGGGTAGGTCTCGGCGGCGCCGTGCTTGCGGTGGTATTCCGCCGGGAACTCGGCGCAGAGCGCGCGCAGCGCGTCGCGTAGGTCGTCATGGGTGTCGGGGGCACTGGTCTTCACGGTCTCGTCGTCCTTCGTCGTTGGCCGGGAGCAAGGGGGCGCCCCGGCCGCCGCGGCGCGAAATTGCGCCGGGGCGGCGGGCGGGGCCCGCTCCGGTCTCAGGTCAGAATCTTGGCGCCGGTCAGCGCCTGCACCGCCTCCAGGTCGTTGCCGGGGGTCAGCTCGACCAGGCGGAAGCCCTCGGGGGTGACGTCGAGGACCGCGAGGTCGGTGTAGACGCGGCTCACCACGCCCAGCCCGGTCAGCGGGTAGGTGCAGCGCTCCAGGAGCTTCGGGCTGCCGTCCTTGTTCACGTGGCGCATCATCACGAGGATGGTCTTCACCCCCGCGACGAGGTCCATCGCACCGCCGACGGCGGGCGGGAACTTCTCGTCGAGCGTCGCCCAGTTGGCGATATCGCCGCTTTCGGCCACCTGGTAGGCGCCGAGGACGGCAATATCGATATGGCCGCCGCGCATCATGGCGAAGCTGTCGGGATGGTCGAAATAGGCCGCGCCGGGGGCGGCGGTGACATAGCGCTTGCTGGCGTCGATCAGCTCGAGGTCTTCCTCGCCCTCGGGCGGGGTCGGGCCGACGCCGATGATGCCGTTCTCGGAGTGGTAGATCACCTCGCGGCCCTCGGGCACGTAGCCCGCCACATGGGTGGGCTTGCCGATCCCGAGGTTCACGTAGGAGCCGTCGGGGATGTCCTGGGCCACGCGGGCGGCCAGCTGGGCGTCGCTCAGCCGGGTCAGCCCGTCGGCGGCACCGGCTTGCGGTTTGGTCTGGGTCTGGCTCTGGGTCATGGGCGCGCTCCGTATTCGACGACGCAATCGACGAAGATGCCAGGGGTGACGACGCTTTCGGGATCGAGCGCCCCGGTCGCCACCTGCCGCACCTCGGCGATGGCGTGATCGGCGGCCATGGCCATGACCGGATTGAAGTTCCGCGCGGTGGCGTGGAAGCTCAGGTTGCCCCAGCGGTCGCCCGCCTCGGCGCGCACCAGCGCGAAATCCGCCGAAAGCGGCATCTCCATGACGTAGCCCCGGCCCTCGATCTCGCGGGTCTCCTTGCCCTCGGCGAGCCGCGTGCCGTAGCCGGTGGGCGTCAGGAAGCCGCCGATGCCCGCGCCGGCCGCGCGGATGCGTTCGGCCAGCGTGCCCTGGGGCACCACCTCGAGGTCGATCTCGCCCGCCTCGTAGCGCTTCTCGAACCAGATCGAGCCCGGCGAGCGCGGGTAGGAGCAGACGACCCGCGCCACCCGTCCCGCCTTCAGGAGCTTGGCGATGCCGGTCTCTCCGGCGCCGGCGTTGTTCGAGATCACGGTGAGCCCTGTGGCCCCCTGTTCCAGCAGCGCGTCGATCAGCCCAAAGGGAATGCCCGAGGAGCCGAAGCCCCCGATCATGATCGATGCCCCGTCGGTGATGGGCGCCACCGCGGTGGCCAGATCCCCTACCCTCTTGTCCAAAGAAACCTCCCTTAGGCCTCGGCGTCGCGCCCGCGGCGCTGCACCATGAGATTGATGGCGATGACCGCGACCAGCAGCCCGGCCCCGATCAGGCTCGTCAGCAGCTCCGGCACGATGATCAGCAGGCCGCCGGCGCCGAAGACCACCCGGCTCAGCAGGTCGATGCGGCCGACCTTGTAGATCCAGCTCTCGAAGGCCGAGGTCACCGCCCAGAGCGCAACCAGCGTGATCCCGACGCGCTCGGCGATGGAGAGCCAGTCACCCACCATGATCAGCGCCGGGTCGTAGACGAAGATGAAGGGCAGCACGAAGAGCGGCAGGCCGAGCCGCATCGAGGTGAAGCCCGTCTGCATGGGCTTCGAGCCCGCCACATTCGCCGCGGTGATCGCGGCCAGCGCCACCGGCGGGGTGATGTAGCTGAGCATGCCCCAGTAGAGAATGAACAGGTGGCTGGCGATCGGGTTCAGCCCGGCCTGCACCAGCGCCGGCGCGAGCAGGATCGACAGGAAGATGTAACAGGCGGTGACCGTCATCCCCATGCCGAGGACGAAGCTCGTCACCGCGCCCGCGATCAGCATCAGCGCGGTATTGCCGCCGGCATAGAGCAGAAGCTCGCGCGAGAAGGCCCCGGCGACCCCGGTGTAGGACAGCCCGCCCACCACCAGGCCGATGCCGCAAAGCACCGCGACCAGATTCGAGACGTTCTTGGCCACGTCGAAGACCAGCTCCTTGGCGCGGGAGAGCGTCAGCCGGGTCTCGCGGTTGAAGGCGGTCGCCACCAGCATCACCAGCGAGGCGTAATAGGGCGAGCGCGCCTCGAGCCGCAGGCCCATGAGGACGAAGATCAAGACGCCCAGCGACAGCAGGTAAGGCCAGCCGCGCTTCAAGACCGGCCAGATGTCGGGCGTCTCGCTTTTCGGCAGGCCGTGCAGCCCGCGACGGGCGGCGAACATGTCCACCTGCAGAAGCAGCGCGGCGTAGAACAGCAGCGCCGGGATGATCGCCGCGATGACGATGGTGGAATATTGCACGCCCAGGAACGAGGCCATGACGAAGGCCACGGTGCCCATGACCGGCGGCATCAGCGTGGCGCCGGTGGAGGCGCAGCTCTCGATCGCGGCGGCATAGGTGGCGGGATAGCCCACCCGCCGCATGGTCGGGATCGAGAAGGGCCCCGAGGTCAGGATGTTGGAGATCACGCTGCCCGAGAGCGAGCCCAGGATGCCCGAGCCCATGACCGCCACCTTGGCGGGCCCGCCGCGGCTGTGGCCCAAGAGCGCCGAGGCGAGCTCCATGAAGAAGTCGCTGCCCTTGGTGATGACCAGGACCGAGCCGAAGATCACGAAGCCGATGACCAGTTCGGCCACGACCTGCATGGGGATGCCGATGATGCTCTCGACGCCCAGCACATGGGCGCGCACGGTCTCGATCGGGGCAAACTGGGTGCCCCAGAGAAAGCCCGGCATGTGGCCCGCGTAAAGCGGGAAGGTCCCGAAGAGAAGCGCGGTGGCCAGCAGGATCGGCCCGCCCGCGCGGCGCACGCCCTCGAGGACCAGCACGATCAGGATCGAGGCCATGATGTCGGCGGTCAGCGGCGCGTCGTATTCCCAGCCCTTCTGGATGATGTCGAGCCCGTGGTGGCCCAGCCAGCCCGCGCTGACCAGCGCCAGGAGCGCCAGGATCACGTTCAGCCAGATCAGCTTTCCGGTCAGCGCCGTGGAGATCGGCAGCGTCAGGAAGGCCGTCGCGAGGAAGATCCCGATCAGGTAATAAAGGTAGGAATTGCCCAGCGGCTGGAAGCCGAAGAGGTTCAGCAGGAACTGCTGGTTCACCGCCAGAAGGACGCCCAGCACCCCCAGCACCATGATCGCGATGCGCAGGGCGCGGTGGCGCGCCGGCAGGGGGTGGTCGTCTTGGGCCTCGGCAAGATGCCCGGGGGCTGCAAGGGGCGCCTTCTCGGCGCCGTCGCGGTCGCTCTCGGCACTCATGGGACGGTCCTGGGCTGAAGGTGTCAAAACGCCCCCGGCGCGGGTGCAACGCCGGGGGCAGAGAAGCGCGGCGGCTTAGTTCAGGGAGGCCAGGACCTCGCCGCGGCGCGCCATCCAGGCCTCAGCGAAGGCCTCCTCGGAGAGCTCGCCGTTCTCGGCCTTGAAGCTGTCCCAGGCCTCGGTCAGCGCGTCCATGCGCGCCTGCCGCTGCTGGTTCCAGGCTTCATCCTCCTCGGTCCAGACGCCGATTTCCTCGAGGTAGCGCACGGCGCCCTCGTGGAAGGGAATGTCGATCGCGGGCTTGCCCGAGCGTTCGAGCGTCCAGCGCGACATGGCGGCGGTGCCGTCCTTGTACATGTCGAAGGTCTCGTCGAGCGCCTTGATGAAGGCATAGACCTCGTCCGCGCCCTTGTTCGAGGTGGTGGTGATCACCGGGTAGCGGTAGGCGGCCATCTTGGCGGTCTCGCCTTCGGCCAGGCCCGCGGCCACGTCCTCGTCGGAGGGGCTCATGATCGGCAGCACCTTGAGCAGCTGGTCCCAGCCCTGCTCGTTGTCGGCCTGCAGCGGCGCATAGTGGATGCCGCGCGGGCTTTCGGCCAGTTCGTAGAGCTGGCTGGTGGTCGGCGTGGTGCAGGTCGCATCCGATTCGTTGCGCGTCATGGAGGACATGGCGGCGCTGTAGGTCGGGAAGGTGATCACCTCGACGTCGTCGAGCGTCAGCCCGCCGAAGGCCAGGATCGCCTCGCATTTCACGTTGACCGAGGGGTTGCCCGCCACGAAGGCGATGCGCTTGCCGCGCGCGTCCTCGACGGTCTCGATGCCCGCGTCACCGGCGGCGATGAGCGTGATGCCCGCCGGGCGGCCGGCCACGGCGCGCAGCTGGTGCGGGCCCCAGTCGGGGGTGGCGAAGTCATAGGCGCCCTCGCCGAGGAAGAAGGCCTCGGTGGCGAGGAAGGCGTAATCCGCCCGCCCCTGCAGGAGCGGCTGAAGGCGGCCGATGCCGCTGCCCGAGGGCTGGATGCGCACGCGGGTGCCGTATTCCTTGCCGAAGGCGTCGGCGATGGCCGAGGCTTCGGCGTAGCCGGCCGAGCCCACGTCGTAGCTTGTCCAGACCATCGTGCCCGGCAGCTCCTGCGCCTGCGCCGTGCCCGCGAAGGCCATGAGCGCCGCGGCGGCGACGCCGAGTTTCTTGCTGAAGACCATGGTAGTTCCTCCCAAATGTCCAAGGGTCCGGTCCCCCGCGCGGCGCCCGGCCTCCTCTGCCGGGCCGTCTCCGAAGGAACGCGCCTCCGGGCGGGTTTGCCCTTGACGGGAGCCTGTCGGGTCGGCGCATATGTTGCAAATGCATTATAAATATATCAGCGATACCGAAACGGCATGATATGGACATCCGGCAGCTTCGCAACTTCATCCAGATCGTCGAGCTGAGCAGCATCACCGCCGCGGCCGAGCGGTTGAACATCGCCCAGCCGGCGCTCAGCCGCCAGGTCAAGGCGCTGGAAGAGGCCCTGGCGGTGCCGCTTCTGCGCCGACACGGGCGGGGCGTCATGCCCACCGAAGAGGGCCTGAGGTTGGCCGCCCGCGCGCGGGTGATCCTCGAGGATATCGACGATCTCGCCACCGATGTCTCGGGCGCGCAGAAGACCCTTTCGGGCACCGTGACCCTGGGCCTGCCGCCCACCGTGGCCGAGGTGCTGGCGACCCATCTGATCGAGCGCACCATGCAGACCCACCCGCAGGTCAAGCTGCGCATCGTCTCGGGGTTCTCGGGCCATGTGCAGGACTGGCTGCAGCGCGGGACCATCGACCTCGGGGTCGCCTACGAGGGCCAGAAATCCTCGGCCATCAAGAGCCAGGCCATTATTATCGAACAGCTTTTCCTGATCCAGCGCGGCGGCGAGGGCGCCGTGGCCGACGGCACGCCGATCACCTCGGAAGAGGCGCTGAGCCTGCCCCTGATCCTGCCCAACCCCGAACACGGGCTGCGCAAGCGCATCGACCACATCTCGGAAAGCCAGGGCATCCCGCTCGACGTGCGGCTCGAGATCGACATCCTGCCGACCATGCTGGCCTTCGTCGACCGCGGGCTCGGATCGACCATCCTGCCGCTCATGTCGGTCAACGAACAGGTGGCCTCGGGGCGGCTGATCGCGCGGCCCATCGTGCGCCACCCGATCGACCGGACGCTGATCCTGATGAGCCCGCTGAACCGGCCGACCTCGCGGCTGACCTCGGGCTTCTCGGACTTCCTGATCTCCGAGGTGCACCGGCTCTCGACCTCGGGCGCCTGGCCGGGGACGACCATGTAGGCGCGCGCCTGGCCCGACGCCGGCGTGAGCCCTCTCCGCGACATGCCACAAAAGCATGACTGAAATACCGCCATAGCCTTTGCGGCATGACAGGCGGCGCGCTAGCGTGCCCTTCAAGGGGGCGGTCAGGCCCCGCGAAGGGAGGATATCATGTCAGGCAGACCACTCGAGGGCCTCCTGGTCGTCTCGATCGAACAGGCCGTCGCCGCACCCTATTGCACCTCGCGGCTGGCCGATGCCGGCGCGCGGGTGATCAAGGTCGAACGGCCCGAGGGCGATTTCGCCCGGGGCTACGATGGCG
The DNA here is from genome assembly GCF_054552075.1 of Roseivivax sp. Taxonomy (NCBI): domain Bacteria; kingdom Pseudomonadati; phylum Pseudomonadota; class Alphaproteobacteria; order Rhodobacterales; family Roseobacteraceae; genus Roseivivax; species Roseivivax sp. The sequence continues at coordinate 70,263 of NZ_JBTOLZ010000003.1, read as the reverse complement.
TCGCGGGCGGCGAGAGCAGCTATTTCGTCTGGCTGAACCGAGGCAAGGAATCGCTGGCGCTGGACCTCGGGCAGGAGGAAGACCGCGCGCTGCTTCTGGCGCTGACCGACCGCGCCGATGTCTTCGTGCAGAACCTCAAGCCCGGCGCGCTGGCCCGCAAGGGGCTGGGCCCCGAGGTCCTGCGCCAGCGCAACCCCCGGCTCATCACCTGCGGGATCAGCGGCTACGGCGAGACCGGTCCTTACGCGCAGCGCAAGGCCTACGACCTGCTGATCCAGGCCGAGTCGGGCCTCTCGAGCATCACCGGCGGTCCCGAGGCCCCGGCCCGCGTCGGCATCTCCATGGTCGACATCGCCACCGGCGCGGCGGCGCAGTCGGCGATCCTCGAAAGCCTGATCCAGCGCGGCGTGACCGGGCGCGGCTGCGACATCCATATCTCCATGTTCGACGTCATCGCCGACTGGCTGGCGGTGCCCTATCTGCACGCCGCCGCGGGCAAGCCGCCGAAGCGCATCGGGCTCGCGCATCCCTCGATCTCGCCTTACGGCGTCTTCGAGAGCGCCGATGGCGTGCCGGTCCTGATCTCGATCCAGAACGACCGCGAATGGGCGATCTTCGCCCGCGAGGTGCTGGCCCGGCCCGAGCTGATCGAGGCTCCCGAGATGGCCACCAACACCGACCGGGTCGCGCATCGCGCCGAGGTCGACGCCGCCGTGGCGCAGGTCTTCGCGGGCCTCGAGGTGGCGCGGATCACCGAGCGGCTCATGGAAAGCAACATCGCCTTCGCGCGGGTCAACGACCTCGACGGGCTGATCGCCCATCCGCAGACCACCACCGCCGAGGTGTGCGTGCCGGGCGGCGCGCGCATCCCCCTGCCCGCGCCGCCGGCGCTGGTCGACGGGGCGCGGCGGCTGGAGGCGGGCGAGAGCCCCGCGCTGGACCAGCACGGCGCAGCGATCCGCGCCGAGTTCGACCCCGAGGTCCGCAGCGCGGCCGAGGCGATGGATGGCCCGCCCCTCAGACAAGCCCGGACCCCATGAGCACCGCCATGAAGACCAGCCAGACGACGAGGATCGTCGCGCAATAGGCCCCGTTCCAGCCCGGCCCCACGCGCCAGACCGAGCGGCCGACGATGGTCGAGGCGAGGATGATCGTGGTGATGAAGGGCGACAGCCCGATCACCGCGGTCCAGCCGCCGATGGCCGCCAGCGCGATGGCCTGGGGCCCGAGCCCCGCGACCTCGAGCTGCAGCGCCATGGAGCCCAGGACCGAGGTCGAGACGATCGGATTGATGCCGATCAGCGCGAAGACCAGGATGCCGACCGAGACCATCATGGCGATCGGCACCGCGCCGAGCCCCAGCAGCGCCACCTGCGCCTGGATGGCCTCGGTGGGGATCAGCGCCAACAGCAGGACCGGCAGGAAGCCCGCCGAGGCGAAGACCCCGACTTCGGCCCCCATGAGCGGCAGCCGCCCGCGGTAGTCCCGGATCGCCGCCCGCGCGCCGCCAAGCGCGCCGCCGCCGGTGCGCAGCCCCGAGGCCGCGGCCCAGATCAGCGCGTAGCTCGGCACCACCAGGATCAGCGATTCCTGGAAGGTCACGGGCGAAAGCGCGTGCAGCAGGAAGACCGATCCACCCACCACAAGCACATGGCCCACCAGCAGCGCCGCCCCGCGCCAGGCGCCCTCGGGTGGGCTCGGGCGCGGCAGCGGCAGGTTGCGGTAGCGCCGCCCGGCGAAACGGTCGAAGAGCCAGCCGATGCCCACGAAGACGAAGGACATGGCAAAGCCGATCGGCCCGAACTCCAGGTAATCGAGCCCCGGCAGGGTGATCAGCAGCGCGTTGGTGGCAAAACCCAGCGGCGACCAGAGCGAAATGAGCCCGAAGCCGCGCACCACCGCCAGCGACATGCGTCGCAGCTTCACCTCGCGGATCTCCTCGGGCAGCGCGCGGGTGGCGGCGCTCTCCATCGAGCGCTTGGTCAGATCGAGCAGGAGCGCCAGCCCGCCGAAGTTGATCAGCACCCCGAAAAGATGCCCGCCGAGGACCAGCGAGATATAGCGCCGCGAGGCCGGCTGGCCGGTCAGGAAGGCGCCCGCCCGCGCCACCTCGGGGGCGATCAGCGCCGCCGAGCGCAGCGCGTTCAGGACCGCGATCAGCGCGGCGAGGAAGATCATCCGCTCGACCGCGGCGATCAGCACCTCGGTCGGCACCTCGCGCAGGAGCGCCGTGACCAGCGCCCCGAGCGACAGGATCAGCGGCACCCAGGTGCCGACGCTGAACTGCCGCCAGCCCAGCACCAGGAAGCCCGCCAGCGCCACCGCCCCCAGCGCGTCGAGCCAGAGCGCATCCACGAAGACCAGGAGGATCGCCGTGGCGATCACCAGGCCCATGAGACCCGCGCGCAGGCCCCGGTGCCGCACCTCGGGCCCCGGGCGGTCCGCCGCGCGCGCAGCCGTGCTGTCGGTCATATGGCTCCTTTCCGGCCTCAGCGGCCCGTGAAGGCGGGCTTGCGCTTCTCGAAGAAGGCGGCGCGGCCCTCGGCGGCATCGGCGCTGTTCAGAAGGTCGGGCTGCACCTGCCGCTCGTAGTCGAGCGCGGCGTCCACCTCGCGGGCGAACCAGTCGATCACGTAGTGGCGCGGCAGGGGGGCGGCTTCGGCCTCGGCGCGGACCTGGGCCAGCGCGGCCTCAAGCGCCCCGCCCGGCTCGGCCAGTTCCTCGACCATGCCGAGGCGCTCGGCCTCCTCGGCGGTCACCGCACGGTTGTTCAGGATCAGACGGCGCGCGCGGGCCGCGCCGATGCGCGCCGGCAGGGTCGCGAGAAGCCCCATGTCGGGGATCAGCCCGATCTTGGTGAAGCTCGCGACGAAGCGCGCCTCGCGGCTCGCAACCACATGCGGGCAGGCCATGGCCAGGGCCATGCCGCCGCCCGCGGCCCAGCCCTCGACCGCCGCGGCCAGGGGCTTGGAGAACCGCACCATGCGGCCAACCATGTCCTTGATCACCGCGAAACGTTCGCGGTGTTCGGCGGCGCTGCGCTCGCCCTGGTCGCGGATGTCGCCGCCGACGCAGAAATGCCCGCCCGCGCCGGTCAGGACGACACCCCGCACCGCGGCGTCGCCCTCGGCCTCGGCCAGGGCGCGGGCCAGCTCGATGCGGACCGCGTGGCCAAGGGGGTTGCGGCGGTCGGGGTCGCTCAGGGTGAGGACGCGGATGCCGCCCTCCTCGGTGGTGATCTTCAGGCTCATCTCGTCTCCTGTCGGGGTTGGAACAGCCCGTTGCCGATCACCTGCTTGTCGCGTTCGACCGCGATGGTGCGGAAGGAGCCGTCGGTCCAGATTTCCGTGCGCAGCGTCTCGCCGGGGAAGACATGCGCGGTGAAGCGGGCGTCCATGCTGCCGAAGCGCCGCGCGTCGTAGCCGCAGAGCACCGCCAGCAGCGCATGGGCCGCCGCGCCGAAGGTCGCGAGCCCGTGCAGGATCGGCCGTTCGAAGCCCGCCTTCTCGGCCACGGCAGGGTCGAGGTGCAGCGGGTTCGGGTCGGCGTTCCAGCGGTAAAGCAGCGCCTGCTCGGGCCGGGTCGGGGTCTCGAAGGCATGGTCGGGCGGGGTGTCGGGCAGGACATGGGGTTTCTTCACCGGCCCCTCTGGCCCGCCGAAGCCGCCGTCGCCGCGCAGGAAGGTGGTGCCCCGGCAGGTGGCCAGATGGGTGCCGGTCGCCTCGTCGTGCAGGGTCTTCTCGTAGTAGAGAAGCGCGCCCTTGCCCTCGCCCTTGTCGACCAGCCCGGTCACCCGGGTCTTGCCGATCACCGTCGCGGCCTCGGGCAGATCGGCGTGGATCGTCATGCCCTGCTCGCCGTGCACCAGCTTCAGCGCGTCGACGCCGGTGGCCGGATCGCTGAGCCAGAAGCCCGGGTGGCCCAGCACGTTGACGAGCGCCGGCATGACCCGCGCGTCATCGGAGAGAGCGCCGGCATAGGCCAGCTGCGCGCGGTCCATCGGGTCCTGCCCCATGCCCACCGACAGCGCGTAGAGCGCCCAGTCGCGGGGACCGTAGCCCTGCCGCACCTCGGGGATGTCGAAGTTCATCAGGTGGTCGTAGTCGATCGCCATCTCAGCCCTCCTCGATCTCGATCACGGCGTCGAGCGCGTATGCGCCCTGACCCTCGGGCATGGCGACGACGGGGTTGAGGTCGATCGAAGTGAGCCGCTCGCCCGCGCCCGCCGCGAAGCGCGACAGGTCCGAGAGCATCCGCGCCAGCGCGGGGATATCGACCGCCCCCTGCCCGCGCGCGCCCGTCAGGATCTCCGCGCCCCGGATCGAGAGGATCATCTCGCGCGCGGTCGCCTCGTCGAAGGGACAGGGCTTCAGCGCCACGTCGTTCAGGATCTCGACGTAGATGCCGCCCAGCCCGAAGACCGCCACCGGCCCGAAGGTCGGGTCGCGGCTGATGCCCATGAGGCATTCCACCCCGCCCGAGAGCTGCTTGGCCACCAGCGTGCCCTCGATCCGCGCCTCGGGTGCCCTCTGTGCCACCGCCGCCGCGATCTCGGCATAGGCGGCGCGGACGGCGTCCGCGTCGGAGAGGTTCAGCTTCACCGCGCCGATGTCGGATTTGTGCAGGATGTCGGGCGAGAGCACCTTCATCACCACCGGGTAGCCCATGGCCTCGGCTGCCGCGACGGCTGCTTCGGGGTCGCGCACGGCCTCCTGCGGGGCGGCGGGCAGGCCCGCCTCGCCCAGAAGGCGCTGCGCCTCGGCCTCGTTCGGGGTGCGCGCGGGCAGCGTGACCTTGGCCGGCTCCGGCAGCGCGCGCCGGGGTTCCGCGCGGGCCGCGCCGAGGCGGCAGGCCATGTCGAGCGCCCGGGCCGCGCGGCAGGGGTCTTCGAAGACCAGGATGCCCGCCTCGTCGTAGCGGCGCAGCACCTCCGGGTCGCCCAGCGCGCAGAAGGCGATGATGCGGTCGGGATAGGCCTCGCGCAGGGTCTTCGTGGCCGCCAGGATCGTGTCACAGAGCGCCGGGCTGCCCGCGACATAGGTCAGGAAACTCAGGATCGCGCCGTAACCGCCCTCTTCCAGCGCCGCCCGGGTGAAGGTCTCGAGCAGCGTCGGGTCGTTCAGCGCCTGCGCCGTGCAATCGAGCGGATTGGCGGGCGAGGCATAGGGCAGCACCTCCTTCAGCCGCGCCTGCGTCGGCGCGGGCATGGCGGGCATGGGGAAGTCGATGCGCTCGGCCTCGTCCGAGATCACGATGCCCGCGCCGCCGGAGATGGTGATCACCCCCAGCGAATGGCGGTCGGGAAAGACCTTCTTCGAGGCGACATAGGCGTAGTCCATCATGGTCTCGGGGTCGCGCACCACGATGGCGCCGTGATCCTCGAGCACCGCGTCGGCCACCGCCGCGTCGCCGGTCAGCGAAGCGGTATGCGAGGCCGCGGCCCGCGCCCCCACCGCCGAGCGCCCGGCCTTCAGCGCGAAGACCGGCTTGCCCGCGTCCCGCGCCGCGTCGAGCGCGGAAAGGAAAGCCGGCGCGTCGTTGATCGCCTCCATGTAGGCGCAGATCACCTCGGTGGTGTCGCTCTCGGCCATCCAGCGGATCGCCTCGGCGACCGAGATGTCGGCCTCGTTGCCGGTGGTCATCAGGATCGAGGAGCCGAGCCGCCGGTCGCGCGCCAGCGCGCCGAGATGCGCCCCGAAGGCGCCGGACTGGCTGGCGATGCCGATGTTGCCGGGCCGCGGGTGGCCGGTGTCGAGCGAGGAGGAGAAGGTGCCGTAATAGCCCAGGTCGACGTTGTAGACGCCCAGCGTGTTGGGCCCCAGCAGCCGCACGCCCTGGGCGCGGGCCAGATCCAGGAGGTCGCGCTGCGCCGCCTCGCCGTCCTCGCCGGTCTCGGCGAAGCCCGCCGAGAAGAGCGTTGCGGCCTTGCAGCCCTTGGCGCCCAGCGCGGTGATCGTCTCGGGCACCAGCTTGGCGGGCACGGCGATCAGCGCGGCATCCGGCGCCTCGGGCAGATCGGCGACCGAGGCGAAGCAGGGAATGCCCTGCACGCTGTCGCGCTTGGGGTTCACCGGCAGGATCTTTCCGGCGTAACCCGAGCGCAGCATCGCCGCGATGGGCCGTCCGCCGATGCGGGTCGGGTCGTCGGAGGCGCCGATGATCGCCACGCTCCGGGGGGCGAGCAGCCCGTCGATGTCGGGAAGCGAGGTCACAGCGCGGCCTCCGTCCCGAGGATCGCGGTGCACTGGCTCGAGAGCGTCCCGCCGTTGCCGTGGCACAGCGCCAGCGTCGCGTCAGCCACCTGCCGGTCGCCGCCCGCGCCGCGCAGCTGGGTCACCGCCTCGGCGATCAGGAAGAGCCCATACATGCCGGGATGCACGCAGGAGAGCCCGCCGCCATTGGTGTTCACCGCCAGCTCGCCACCCGGCGCGATGCGGCCGTCCTGCACGAAGCGCCCGCCCTCGCCCTTGGGGCAGAAGCCCAGGTCCTCGAGGAAGAGGATCGTGTTGATGGTGAAGGCATCGTAGAGCATCACCACATCCATGTCGGCGCGGCTGGCCCCGGCCATCTCGAAGGCGCGGTTGCCGCTGTCCACGGCGGCGGTGGTCGCGAGGTCCGGCATCTCCACGATGGAGCGGTGATAGTTCGCCGCGCCCACACCCATCACATAGGCGGGCCGGTCGTGGTGGTCCTTGGCGCGGTCGGCGCGGGTCAGCACCACCGCGGCGGCGCCATCGGTGACCAGGCAGCAGTCGGCCTTGGTCAGCGGGTCCGAGATCATCCGCGCGTCGAGCACCTCCTCCTTGGTCAAAGGCCCACGCGCAAAGGCCTCGGGGTTGAGGTTCGCCCAGTCCCGCGCCGCCAGCGCCACATCGGCGAGATCCCCACGCGTGGTGCCGTATTCCGCCATGTGCCGGCTGGCCGCGAGACCATAGGCGGTGATCGGGTGGCGCGGCTTGTAGGGCGTCTCGTGCCACTGCGGCTCGGACATGGAGACAAGCTTGCCGCCCGCGGTGCGCTGGTTCGAGCCGTAGCAGACCAACGCCACGTCGCAGAGCCCGGCCTCGAGCGCCATGGTCGCCTGCAGCAGGTGCATCTCGAAGCTCGAGCCGCCGACATTGGTGCCGTCGAAGAAGCGCGGGCGCAGCCCGAGGTATTCCACCACGCTCATGGTCGGGAAGGCATGCGAGGAGGTCGCCGCGAAGACGCCGTCGACGTCCTTGAGGCCCAGCCCGGCGTCCTTCAGCGCGCCCACGGCGGCCTGGCCCAGAAGCTCCATGGCGGAGAAGCCATGCGCCTCGCCCATGCCGGCGGTCGCCATGCCCACGATCGCGGATTTGCCGCGCAGATCCTTGCCATTCGCGCTCATGCCGCACCTCCTTCCGCGATGTCGAAGACCACCCGCGGGCCGGCCTCGGCCTCTTCGATGCGGGCGGTGAGCCGGGTGCCGATCTCTGCGGTCTCGACGCCGGGCAGGGTCGACATCATGCGCACGCCCTCGTCGAGTTCGACCAGCGCGACGTTGTAGGCGCCCTGGCGCGAGCGGTTGACGGTGATCGCGTAGAGCGTGCCAGTCCCCTTGGCCTCGACCCACTCGAGGTCGGTGGCGCCCTCGGGCGTGACCACCCGGGGGTAGAAGACGTATTCGCCGGTGCTCGGCGCGTGCTGGATCATGAAGCGGCCCTCGGCGAGGAAGGCGTTGTAGGTGGCTTCGGGGCCGGATGCCCCGGTCTCGGGCGCGGTCATCGCGTGTCTCTCTCCCTTGGTTTCGGTTCGTCTCGTGTCCCGGCCTGCGGGCCGGGCAGAAAGTGGTGGGCGGCGCGGGGCCTTGGGGTGGCGCGGGGCGGAGCGGTGGCGGGGCGGCGTCTCCTCCTGTGCGTCTTAGCCCCACACGCCGAGCCCTCTGCCGGTCGGCCCTTTCCTCAGCCTGCCTCCCCGGTTGTCTCAGCGCGTCGCCGTGGGTCTCCCCCCTCTCTCGGCGCTGCGCTTGCCCCGGCTGTCTCAGCGCCTCCCTATGGGTCTCCCCCTCGCGGCGCTCTCAGCCCATGTCCGCGCCCCTCTTTCCCAAGCCGGGCAGCGCAATTCGCCCTGCCCCGCCCCTCAGCCGTTCCAGTCGAGGATCAGATGCGTCTGCGTGGTCACCGCCGCCTGCTTGCCGTCGCCCCGGGTCATCACGACCTGCAGGACCATGGTGGTCCGCCCCCTGTGCAGCGCGGTGCAGGTGGCGCGCACCGTGTCGCCGACCTTCACGCCGCGCAGGAAGTTGGTCTTGGCCTCCACCGTGGTGTTCGACTTCGAGGCGGGGATGTTGATGAAGGCCACGCTGCCCGCGGCGTTGTCGGCCAGGGTCATCATCGCCCCGCCGTGTAGCACGCCGTTGCGGTTGGTGAGCTGCGGCGTCACCTCCATCTCGCAGATCACCCGGTCGAGCGTCGCCTCCACCAGCCGGATCCCGGCGAGCTTGGCGAACTCGGACTGCGGCGGCAGGTCGGCGGGCCCGCGCGGGGCATCGTCCTCGGGGGCTCCCTCCATGCTCAGGCCGCCCGATCCGCGAGGGTCCGGCGCGCGATGATCAGCTGCTGGATCTGCGAGGTGCCCTCGTAGATCCGCAGAAGCCGCACGTCGCGGTAGAAGCGCTCGATATCGTATTCCGACATGTAGCCCGCGCCGCCATGCACCTGCAGCGCGCGGTCGGCGATGCGCCCGGCGGCCTCGGTGCAGAAATACTTGGTGCAGGAGGCCTCGAGGATCGCCTTGCCCTCGCGGTCGAAGGTCTCGGCGGTGGCGCGCACCAGCGCGCGGGCGGCCTGCAGGTCGGCCTGGCAGTCGGCCAGGAGGCCCTGCACCAGCTGGTGCTCGCCGATCGGCTTGCCGAACTGCTTGCGCTCGAGCGCGTAGTCGGTGGCGATGTCGAGCATCCGCTGCCCCTGCCCCACCGCCATGGCGCCGACGTGGATGCGGCCCCGGTCGAGCACCTTCATCGCGGTGCGGAACCCCTTGTTGAGCTTGTCGGGCCCGCCGATGATCGCGCTTTCGGGCACCCGGACGTCCTCGAAGATCACATCCGAGGTCTTGGTCCCGCGCTGGCCCATCTTGCGGTCGGGGGTGGCGACCGTGATGCCGGGGGTGTCGGCGGGCACCAGGAAGGCCGAGACGCCGCTCGCGTCGCGGCTCTCGGGATCGGTGCGGGCGAAGACGGTGAAGACCCCGGCATAGACCGCGTTGGTGATGTAACGCTTGGTGCCGTTGATCACGAAGTCCGAGCCGTCGCGGCGCGCGGCGGTGCGGATGCCCGCGGCGTCCGAGCCGTTGTCCGGTTCGGTCAGCGCGAAAGAGGCCACCGTCTCGCCCGAGGCGATGCCCGGCAGCCAGCGGTCCTTCTGCGCGTCGGTGCCGTCCATGACGATGCCCTGCGCGCCGATGCCGACATTGGTGCCGAGCAGCGAGCGGAAGGACAGCGAGGCGTAACAGAGCGCCTCGACGATGCGCGCCTCCTGCGAGGCAGAGAGACCGATGCCGCCGTAGGCCTCGGGCGTCGACAGGCCGAAGAGCCCCATCTCACGCATCTCGGCGACGATCTCGGCGGGCACCTCGGCGTCCTCCTCGACCTTCCGTTCAGCCGGGATCAGCCGCTCGCGAACGAACCGCTCCACCGTCGCGACGAGCTGCCCGAAGACATCCGCATCCACATCCTTCGCCATGAAACCTCTCCCTTGTCCGGCGGGGCGACCGCCACTTGTGCGCTCGGCGCCATTCTGTATATTGAATGCAATTTCGCAAGGAAAATATCATGGCCGATCAGCCGCGTCAAAAATCCGTGCCCGCCGTCCAGAACGCGACCGCCATCCTGCGGCTCCTGGCGGCGCGCGGCGCGCCCATGGGGGCCACGCAGATCGCCCGCGAGACCGGGCTGAACGTCTCGTCTGCCTTCAACATCCTGCGCACGCTGAGCCACGAGGGGCTTCTGAGCTTCGACCCCGAGGACAAGACCTACCGGATCGGCATGGGCCTCATGGAGGTCGTTGCGCCGATCCTCGGGGCCAATCCCGCGGACCTGATTCGCCCGCTGATGAACGAGATCGCCCAGAGCCAGCAGGTCATGCTGGCGCTCTGGCAGATCACCGCCTCGGAGCGGATCGTGCTGATCGACCGCTTCACCGCGCCGCGCATCGTGCAGGCGATGATGTCGCAGAACAGCCGCCTGCCGGTCTTCGCGGGCGCCATCGGGCGCTGCTATGCCGCCGCGCTGGATCTGTCAGAGGCCGAGGCGCGGCGCGGCTACGACAGCGTGCGCTGGCAGAAGGCCCCGGGTTTCGAGAGCTACTGGGCCGATGTCGCGCAGGCCCGCGAGAGCGGCGCCGCCTTCGACCACGGCAACCTCTTCCGCGGGCTCGAGATCGTCGCCGCCGTGGCCCGCGACGCCGAGGGCACGCCGCGTCTCGGGATGAGCAGCATCACCATCACCGGCCAGCACGAGCCCGCGGACCTGACAGCCGTCGCGGCCCAGCTGGTCGATGCCGCCGGCCAGGTCGAACGCAACATCTTCGGCCGCCGCGCGCCCCCGCGCGCGGGCCAGGCCGCCGAATGAGCCTTTTGCAGGACGTCCAGGGAGGAACCATGTCCAATCAACTGCCGCTGACCGGAAAGGTCATCCTCATCACCGGCGCGGGCGCCGGGATCGGCCGGGCCTTGGCCACCGAGGCCGGCAAGGCCGGCGCCAGCGTGGTGGTCAACGACCTCGGCGCCTCGCTGACCGGCGAGGCCGAGACCAGCGCCGCCGACGAGGTGGTCGCCGAGATCGAGGCCGCCGGCGGGCGCGCGGTCGCCAATGGCGACGACGTCTCGGACCCCGAAGGCGCGCAGGCCATGGTCGCCCAGGCCACCCAGGCCTTCGGGCGGCTCGACGCGGTGATCAACAACGCCGGGATCCTGCGCGACGGCTTCTTCCACAAGATGACCTACGAGAATTTCGACGCGGTGGTGAAGGTGCATCTCTACGGGGCCTTCAACGTCAGCCGCGCCGCCTCCGAGGTCTTCCGCGAGCAGTATTCCGGCTCGATCATCAACATGACCTCGGCCTCGGGGCTGATCGGCAACTACGCCCAGGCGAATTACTCGGCCGCCAAGCTGGGGGTGGCGGCGCTCTCCAAGAGCATGGCGCTGGACCTCAAGCGCTGGAATGTGCGCTCGAACTGCATCACGCCGTTTGCCTGGAGCCGGATGACCTCTTCGATCAAGGTCGACAGCCCCGAGCAGGAGGCCCGCGTGGCCAAGCTGCGCGAGATGGTGCCCGCGAAGATCGCGCCGCTCGCGCTTTATCTCGCCTCGGATGCCGCCGAGGATGTCACCGGGCAGATCTTCGCGGTGCGCAACAACGAGATCTTCCTGATGTCGCAGCCCCGGCCGATGCGCTCGGTGCATGCGGGCGACGCGGGCTGGGACATCGACAGCGTCGGCGCCCGGGCGATCCCGGCGCTCCGGTCGAACTTCCTGCCGCTGGATGTCTCGGCGGATGTGTTCTCCTGGGATCCGGTCTGAGGGGTTTTGCGCGCCCGGGGGGAGCCTCGGGCGCGCGGTTTGATTGGTGCGGGCGGGGAGCGGTCGCTTTCGGCAGGCAAGGAGTTGGTGGGCGTTAAGTTTTTTTGCGTCTGAAGTTCGCCGCCATCGGCCGCTTGGTCGGCTGACCGACTGAATTTCAAAGCACCTCACGCATTCAAAGCCCCCCTCGCCGCCCCACCCACATTCTTAGGCGTCGAAAAAGAGCCGCCCGCCATTATCAAAACTTCCCGAAAAGACTTCCCGCCCCGCGCCGGGTGGCAGCCCGCGCGCGCGGGGGCCATTATCACCCTCATCCATCCCCCATGCCCGGAGCCGCGATGAGTGCCCCCTATTACGCCCCGACCGGCGGCCACCCCGGCCAGGACCAGCTCCTGACCGACCGCGCGGTCTTCACCGAGGCCTATGCCGTGCTGCCCCGCGGCACCATGCGCGACATCGTGACGAGCTTCCTGCCCGGCTGGGAGGGCACCCGCCTCTGGGTGCTGGCCCGCCCGATGAGCGGCTTCTCCGAGACCTTCTCGCAATACATCATGGAGGTCGCCCCGGGCGGCGGCTCCGACGCCCCCGAGAGCGACCCCGAGGCCGAGGGCGTCCTCTTCGTCGTCGAAGGCAGCGCGCTTCTCGAGGTCGGCGGCGAGACCCACGAGCTGACCCCGGGGGGCTACGCCTATCTGCCGCCCTCCTCGGGCTGGACGCTCCGGAACCGAGGGACGGAGACGCTGCGCTTCCACTGGATCCGCAAGGCCTACGAGTCCGCGCCGGGGCTCTCGGCGCCCGAGCCGCTGGTGCTGAACGAGGCCGACATCACGCCCGCGCCCATGCCCGGCACCGAGGGCCGCTGGGCCACCACGCGCTTCGTCGATCCGACCGACCTGCGCCACGACATGCATGTGACCATCGTCACGCTGCAGCCCGGCGCGGTGATCCCCTTCCTCGAGACCCATGTGATGGAGCACGGGCTCTACGTGCTCGAGGGCAAGGCGGTCTACCGGCTGAACCGCGACTGGGTCGAGGTCGAGGCGGGCGACTTCATGTGGCTGCGCGCCTTCTGCCCGCAGGCCTGCTACGCCGGCGGCCCGGGGCCGTTCCGGTATCTGCTCTACAAGGACGTGAACCGGCACATGCCGCTGCGGCCGCGCGGCGGGCGGTGAGGGGGGGTTAGTCACTTGCGGAACCGTCGCAGCCCGCGCCCGGCATCTTTGATGCCTTTCGGAGGGAAGGGGCAAGTCGGGCGAAAATTCAGGGACATGACATGGGGTGTTGGTAAGCCAGCTCCTGAGAACGCTTGATCGATCAAGACAGCGACGCCGCAGAGCTCCCGCCTCACTTCTCAACCAGCACCCCTGCCCGGTCGACACCCCGCGCAACAGAGGGCGCGCGCCGGACCGGGAGCCGGCGCTACTGACCTCTGAGCAGAGCGCTTTATCCCAACAAGGTCAGGGCTAGGGATGAGTTAGGCGCACCACTCACAGGAGCGCCGGCCCATCGGGCCGGGCCGGCGCGCGTCCGGCACCTTCGGTGCTATTCGGGCGCAATGGGGGCGAAAGTGCAGGGATGTGACAGGCGGTGGTGGTGAGCCCGCTCCTGAGAACGCTTGCACGATCTAGACAGCGACACCGCAGAGCTCCCGCCCCACATCTCAACCAGCCCCCCTCCCCGGTCGACACACGGCGCACCAGAGGGCGCGCGCCGGACCGGGGGCCGGCGCTGCCGACCTCCGAGCGAGGCGCTTTATCCCGGCAAAGTCAGGGCTAGAGGCGAGTTATGCGCTTCGCCCACAAGAGCGCCGGCCCAAGGGGCCGGTCCGGCGCGCGCCCGGCATCTTCGATGCTATTCGGGCGCAAGTGGAGCGTGGTGACTGCGGGACCGCGCTGCTTTGGAGCGGCGTGGGTGTCGCGCTGGAGGCGCTCAAATCTCACCCCTTCACCCCGCACCCCCAACCGTCCCGCCCACCGCGGCGCTCAGCTCGTGCGCGGCGGCCATGACGGCGGCGCTCAACCGGGCGATCTCCTCCCGCGCCACCCGGCTCGTGGGACCAGAGACGGAGATCCCGGCCACCGCCTCGCCGGTCATGTCGAAGACCGGCGCCGCGATGCAGCGCATGCCGGCGTTTTTCTCCTCGTCGTCCACCGCGTAGCCCCGGGCGCGGATCTCGGCGAGGTCGGCCCGCAGCGCCTCGGGCGCGGTGATCGTCCGGCCGGTGAAGGCCCCGAGACCGCCCTCGGCCAGCCGCCTATCGAGCCGCGCGGCATCCATATGCGCCAGGAGCGCCTTGCCGATCCCAGAGGCATGCATCGGCGAAAGCGTGCCCGGCGGGAAGAAGGCGCGGATGCTGGCATGGGTCTCGACCTGGCTCAGGAAGAGCACGGAGCCTTCGCGCTCGACCCCGAGGTTGGCGGTCTCGCCCGTGGTCTCCATCAGCTTGCGCAGCACCGGGCGGGCGCGGTCGACCAGGCTGGTGCGGCGCAGGAAGCGCGCGCCGATCACGAAAGCGCGCGGGCCGATGTGCCAGAGCTGCTCCTCGGCGTCGAACTCCACCAGCCCGCGCCCCTCGAGGGTGATCAGGATGCGGTAGACCGTGGCCGGCGACTGGCTCATCTCGGCGGCGATCACGGTCAGCGCCTTGCCCTGGGCCTCGCTCAGGAATTCGAAGACCTCCATCGCCCGATCGAGCGACTTGATGACGTTCTGATCGGTCTTGTCGTCCCAGTGGCGCGGACGTCCGCGGGCCCGCCGGGTGCCGGTCTTCGGGTTCTCCATGACACACCTTCGCATTTCCCTGAAAAACGCCCCCACGATATGAAAAACGCAACCCCCTGACAACGGGCGAAAAATCCAGCCGCCTGCATTTCTGAAAAATGGTTTTAAAAAAATTTCCCCGAGGCGCGCCCCGGCGTATCCTGTCTGCATCGACGGAGGGAGTCACCGATGAGCTTTCAGAATCCGGTTTTCATTCCGGGGCCGACCAATATCCCCGAACGGCTGCGCAAGGCCTGCGACATGCCGACGATCGACCACCGCTCGCCGCTCTTCGGCGAGATCCTGCACCCCGCCCGCGCGGGTGTGCGGCGGATCCTGAAGAGCGACAGCGCCGAGGTCTTCATCTTCCCCGCCACCGGCACCGGCGGCTGGGAGACGGCGCTGAGCAACACGCTCTCGCCCGGCGACAAGGTGCTGGCGGCGCGGAACGGCATGTTCAGCCACCGCTGGATCGACATGTGCCAGCGCCACGGGCTCGAGGTCGAGATCGTCGAGACCCCCTGGGGCGCGGGCATCCCCGCCGACCGCTACGCAGAGATCCTGAGCGCCGACACAGGCCATGAAATCAAGGCCGTGCTGGCGACCCACAACGAGACGGCGACCGGCGTGCGCTCGGACATCGGCGCGGTGCGCCGGGCGATGGATGCGGCGGGCCACCCGGCACTTCTTTTCGTCGACGGGGTGAGCTCCATCGGCTCGATGGACTTCCGCTTCGACGACTGGGGCGTCGATGTCGCCGTCACCGGCTCGCAGAAGGGCTTCATGCTGCCCGCGGGCCTCGCGATCACCGGCTTCTCGGCGCGTGCCATGGAGGCCACCAGGACCGCCCGCCTGCCGCGCACCTTCTTCGACGTGCACGACATGGCCAAGGGCTACGCCAACAGCGCCTATCCCTATACCCCCGCCGTGGGGCTGATGAACGGGCTGAACGAGGCCTGCGGGATGCTGCTCGCCGAAGGGCTGGACAACGTCTTCGCCCGCCACCACCGCATCGCCGAGGGCGTCCGCGCCGCGGTCGCGGCCTGGGGGCTCGAGCTTTGTGCCACCTCCCCCGAGGTCTATTCCGACACCGTCAGCGCCATCCGCACGCCTGATGGCTTTGACGCCACGCGCATCGTCACCCATGCCGCCGAGACCTATGGCGTGGCCTTCGGCGTCGGCCTCGGCGAGGTCGCGGGCAAGGTCTTCCGCATCGGCCACCTCGGCAGCCTCACCGACGTGATGACGCTCTCGGGCATCGCCACGGCGGAGATGTGCATGAAGGACCTCGGGCTCGAGATCACCCTGGGCTCCGGCGTCGCGGCGGCGCAGGATTACTACCGCGGCCACCCGGCGCTGCTGCACAAGGACGCCGCCTGATGAAGGATGCCCCGATGTATATCCCGACCTACGAGGACATGCTGGCCGCGCACGACCGCATCCGCCCGCATATCCGCCGCACCCCGGTGCTGACCTCGGACCACCTGGATGATCTGACCGGCGCCAAGCTGTTCTTCAAATGCGAGAACCTGCAGGAGCCCGGCGCCTTCAAGGTGCGCGGCGCCTCGAACGCGGTCTTCGGCCTCGACGAGGACCAGGCCAGGCTGGGCGTTGCGACGCACAGCTCGGGCAACCACGCGCTCTGCCTGAGCTACGCCGCCGGACGCCGCGGCATTCCCTGCAACGTGGTCATGCCGCGCACCGCGCCCCAGGCCAAGAAGGACGCGGTGCGCCGCTACGGCGGTAAGGTCACCGAATGCGAGCCCTCGACCTCCTCGCGCGAGGAGGTCTTCGCCCGCGTCCAGCAGGAGACCGGCGGCGAGTTCGTGCATCCCTACAACGACCCGCGCGTGATCGCCGGCCAGGGCACCTGCTCGAAGGAGCTGATGGAACAGACCGAGGGGCTCGACGTCGTCACCGCGCCGATCGGCGGCGGCGGCATGATTTCGGGCACCTGCCTGACGCTCTCGACCCTGGCGCCCGAAGTGCAGATCATCGCCGCCGAGCCCGAACAGGCCGACGACGCGATGCGCAGCTTCAAGGCCGGGCATATCATCGCCGACGACGCGCCCGAGACCATCGCCGACGGGCTGAAGGTGCCGCTCAAGGACCTGACTTGGCACTTCGTGTCGAACCACGTGAGCGACATCCTCACCGCCTCCGAGGAAGAGATCGTCGAGGCCATGAAGATCACCTGGAAATACCTGCGGATCGTCATGGAGCCCTCCTGCGCGGTGCCCCTGGCGGTGATCTTGAAGAACCGCGAACGCTTCGCCGGCAAGCGCGTCGGCGTGGTCGTGACCGGCGGCAATGTCGACCTCGACCGCCTGCCCTGGATGGCGGGCTGACCCCCTTTTCCCTCGCGGGGGGCCGGGCCGCGCGCCCGGGCCCCGCGCAAACCGAGACAGACCTGACAACAGGAGACGCCCCATGAACGCCCCCCTCTCGCTTTCCGACCTCGAGGTCGGTTTCGACGTCCCCGCCCTGCCCGGCATGTCGGCGGACGAGATCCAGACCCCCTGCCTGGTGCTCGACCTCGACGCGCTCGAGCGCAACATCAAGAAGATGGGCGACTACGCCCGCGCCCATGGCATGCGCCACCGGGTGCACGGCAAGATGCATAAATCCGTCGACGTGGCGAAGCTCCAGGTCGAGCTGGGTGGCGCCTGCGGGGTCTGCTGCCAGAAAGTCTCCGAGGCCGAGGTCTTCGCCCGGGGCGGGATCACCGACGTGCTGGTCTCGAACCAGGTGCGCGACCCGCAGAAGATCGACCGTCTGGCGCGGATGCCGAAGCTCGGCGCGCGGACGATCTGCTGCGTCGACGACCTGGCCAATGTGGCCGAGCTTTCGGCCGCGGCCGAGAAACACGGCACCGAGATCGAATGCCTGGTCGAGATCGACTGCGGCGCGGGCCGCTGCGGCGTCACCACCACGCCGGCGGTGATCGAGATCGCCGAGGCCATCGACGCCGCGCCGGGGCTGAAGTTCGCCGGCATCCAGGCCTACCAGGGCGCCATGCAGCACCTCGACAGCTACGAGGACCGCAAGGCCAAGATCGACGTGGCGGTCGCCATGGTGAAGGACGCCGTGGACGGGCTGAAGGACAAGGGCCTCACCTGCGACATCGTCGGTGGCGGCGGCACCGGGTCTTATTATTTCGAGAGCAACTCGGGCGTCTACAACGAGCTGCAATGCGGCTCCTACGCCTTCATGGACGCCGACTATGGCCGCATCCTCGACGCCGAGGGCAAGCGCATCGACCAGGGCGAATGGGAGAACGCGATGTTCCTCCTGACCCAGGTGATGAGCCACGCCAAGGCGGAGAAGGCGATCTGCGACGCGGGCCTCAAGGCGCAATCGGTCGACAGCGGGTTGCCGGTGATCTTCGGCCGCACGGATGTGGAATACGTGAAATGCTCGGACGAACACGGGGTGATCGCCGACCCCGAGGGCGTCCTCAAGGTCGGAGAGAAGCTGCGCCTGGTGCCCGGCCACTGCGACCCGACCGCCAATGTGCACGACTGGTATGTCGGCGTGCGGGGCGGCAAGGTCGAGACGCTCTGGCCGGTCTCGGCGCGCGGCAAGGCCTACTGAGGCCCCCGCGCATCCTGGAGGGCCCGGCCCGCGAGGGGCCGGGAAGCCGTCCGCGTCGTATGCCCGCCCTCCGGCGGTGGCGCGCGGACGCACGAATTTCGGACGGAGGACAGACATGCTGATCGTGCCCGAGCGCGAGATCGCCGACCTGATGACCCGCGAGGCGGCCTTTGACGCCGTCGAAGCGGTCTTCGCCGCCATGGCCGCGGGCCAGGCCTACAACTTCCCCGTGGTGCGCGAGGCCCTGGGCCACGAGGACGCACTTTATGGCTTCAAGGGCGGGTTCGACCGCTCGGGGCTGACGCTGGGGCTGAAGGCCGGGGGCTACTGGCCGAACAACCTCGAGACGAAGGGGATCATCAACCACCAGTCGACGGTCTTCCTCTTCGATCCCGACACCGGGCGGCCCCGGGCCATGGTCGGGGGCAACCTGCTGACCGCGCTGCGGACGGCGGCGGCCTCGGCGGTCTCGATCCGGCACCTGGCGCGGCGCGACGCGCGGGTCCTGGGCATGATCGGCGCGGGCCACCAGGCGAAGTTCCAGCTGCGCGCGGCGCTCGAACAGCGCGCCTTCGAGAAGGTGATCGGCTGGAACCTGCACCCCGAGATGCTGCCCGGCCTCGAAGAGGTCGCGCGCGGTGCGGGCGTGCCCTTCCAGGCGGTCGAGCTGGACGAGATGCACGCGGCTGATGTGATCGTCTCGATCACCTCCTCCTTCGCGGCGATCCTCGGGGCCGACCAGGTGGCGCCCGGCACGCATCTGGCCTGCATGGGCACCGACACCAAGGGCAAGCAGGAGGTCGACCCCGCGCTTCTCGCCCGCGCCCGGGTCTTCACCGACGAGGTGGCGCAGGCGGTGAGCCTCGGCGAGGCGCAGCACGCGGTGGCCTCAGGGCTGATCGGCGAGGGCGACATCCAGACGCTCGGCGCGGTGATCAACGGCGACGATCCCGGTCGCCGCTCGGACGAGGAGATCACGCTTTTCGACGGCACCGGGGTCGGGCTGCAGGACCTGGCCGTCGCCGCCGCCGTGGTGGACCTGGCGGTGGAGAAAGGCGTGGCGATCGAGGTGGAGGTCTGACGCGGGGGCATTCTCGCGGTTTGGAGCGAGGCGGGATGGTCGGGCGGTTGCCCGGCCGTTTTGGTGTGAGGGGGGCGGGTTTGGACGATTGCCTACCGTGGGTGTCCCGCCCATCCGTCGGCAACTCACGGTGACCTCGCGGCACCTCCCACGCCCGCCGCAGGCGCAGGGCGCGCGGCGGACCGGGGGCTGGCGCTCCCGACCTCTGAGCGATGCACTTTATGGATACCATGTTCCTCTGTCGGACGAGCGGCGCACACCGCCCACAAAAGCGCCAGACCGCCGGGCCGGTCCGGCGCGCGCCCTGCGCCTGCGGCGCGGTCCGGGCGCAGCGGGTGGTTGGGACGGCGCGACGCACTGAATGGGGTGATTGTGGTGGGGGGGCGGCCTAATGGCGGGCCCGTCCCTCTGGATGTTCAGTCGCATTTGGTTGCGGCGGACCGCAGCGGTCCTCGCTCAGGGAGCCGTGAAAGATGTCCCCGGTCCAGAAAAAGGCGGCGCACGAAGCGCCGCCTTATGTCTTAGGAGCCAAGGCGCGGGGTGCGGCGCGAGCTAGGCCGAGCGTGAGAGACCAGCACCCATTGTCTCCCCCCCCGGCCTGGACCGCCTCACCACCGCACCCCGGCGCAAGCGAGGGGCCCCAAAGGCCCCCGCCCCAAACCTCACCCGCGTTCGTCGCGGGTGAAGCTGCCGCGCGCGTGGCCGGACATGCCGCCCGAGACCTCCTCGGTGCTCTCACCGGACAGCTCCTCGGGCAGCACCAGGTTCAGCACGATGGCGATCAGCGCCGCGGGCAGGATGCCCGAGGTCGCCAGCACCTTCAGCGTGCCCGGCAGGTATTGCAGCGCGTTGGGCTCGAGCTGCAGCCCCAGGCCCAGCGACAGGGCAATCGCGAAGATCACCATGTTGCGGCGGTTCCAGGTCACGTCGGAGAGCATCGAGATGCCCGCCGCGACCACCATGCCGAACATCACGATCACACCGCCGCCCAGCACCTCGATCGGCACCGAGGAGATCACCGCGCCGATCTTCGGCACCAGCCCGCAGGCGATCAGGAACAAAGCCCCGATGGTCACCACGTGGCGGCTCATCACGCCGGTCATGGCGATCAGCCCGACGTTCTGGCTGAAGGAGGTGTTGGGCAGCGCCCCGAAAAGCCCCGAGATCGCGGTGCCGAAACCGTCGGCATAGGTCGCGCCCTGGATCTCGCGGTCGGTGGCCTCGCGGCCCGCGCCGCCCTTGGTGATGCCCGAGACGTCACCCACCGTCTCGACCGCCGAGACGAAGGCCATGAGGCAGAAGCCCAGGATCGCCGCGACCGAGAACTCGAGCCCGAAGTGCAGCGGATCGGGCAGCGCGAAGCTCGCCGCGCGGCCGACGTTGCCGAGGTTCACCTGCCCCATGACGAAGGCGAAGGCATAGCCCGCCAGAAGCCCCAGGAGCACCGCCGAAAGCGACAGCATGCCCCGGGCGAAGAACTTCAGCGCCAGGGTCACCAGGATCACCACGCCCGCCATCGACCAGTTCAGCGCCGAGCCGTATTCCGGCGTGTCGATCGCCGGGACGCCGCCCGCGGCGTACTGGATGCCGACCTTCACGAGCGCCAGGCCGATCATGGTCACCACGAGGCCGGTCACCAGGGGCGGCAGCGCGAAGCGGATCCGCCCGATGAACAGGCCCAGCACCGCGTGGAAGAGGCCGCCCACAAGCACCCCGCCCATCAAGACCGCGATGGCGTCGACGCCCTTGCCCGCGACCAGCGGGATCATGATCGGGATGAAGGCGAAGCTCGTGCCCTGGACGATCGGCAGCCGCGCGCCCACCGGGCCCACGCCGATCGACTGGAAGAGCGTGGCGATGCCCGCGAAGAACATCGACATCTGGATCATGTAGATCATCTCGGGGAAGTCCGGGCTGTTCGAGCCGAAGCCGAAGCCCGCCGCGCCGCAGACGATGATCGCCGGGGTGACGTTCGAGACGAACATCGCCAGCACGTGCTGGATGCCGAGCGGCACCGCCTGTGCGATGGGCGGCGTGTAATTGGGGTCGCGCAGCTCCTCCGCGGTCCCGATGGATGCATCAGCCATGGTGTTCCCTCCCTTTGATGCGGCTGCCGGCTCCTCAACCGGCGGTTCTCGTCAGGCGACGATGCGATAAGGCGCGTCGAACCAATGTTCCTCCAGGTTGGATCCCGCGCCGATGCGGTCGACGACCGCGAAAAGCCCCGGGGCGGACAGGGGCGTCAGCACCCCGTGCCAGGTGCCCCGGTGATAGTTCACGCCCTGCCCCGGGCTGGTCAGGAAGGCCCGCGGCTGGCCCGGCGCCCCGCCTGCGTCGGGCGCCACCACCACCAGGAAGGGCGCCTGCGTCATCGGCAGGAAGGCCTGGCTGCCCTCGGGGTGGCGCTCGACCATCTCGAGGGCGAGCGGCAGCGCCCGGGGCTCGGCGTCGAAGAGGCTGATGCCCGCCCGGCCGTCCCCGAAATCGAGCCGCGCGCGGTCGTGGTGCCGCCCGCAGAGCCCCTGGTTGATCAGCTTGTCGGGCGGCCCCGCCACCTCCAATAGGTCGCCGAAGGGGGCGAAATCCGCCGCGGTCAGCGGCTCGAGGGCGATCTCGCGGCTCATGTGCCGAGCTTCTCGCGCAGGCGCAGCTCGGCGATGCGCTCGACCTGGGCGCAGGCGGTCTCGAACTCGGTGGTGCGGTCGTTGTCGAGTCGGGCGCGGAAGGCCGCCATGATCGAGGACTTGTCGTGGTCGCGCACCGCGATGATGAAGGGGAAGCCGAACTTGGCGGTATATGCGTCGTTCAGCTCGGTGAAGCTCGCGCGCTCCGCGTCGGTCAGCGCGTCGAGCCCGGCCGAGGCCTGTTCGGCGGTCGATTCGGCCGTCAGCCGCTTGGCGGCGGCGAGCTTGCCCGCAAGGTCGGGGTGCGCGGTCAGCACGCCCATGCGGCGGGCGTCGTCGGCGCTGCGGAAGATCCGCGCCAGCGCGTTGTGCACGCCCGTGGCGCTGTCATGGGCGGGGCCCAGCTCCAGCGCATGGGCGCCCTCGGCGATCCAGGCGCTGTGCTCGAAGATGCCGCCGAATTCGGCGACGAAACTCTCGCGGTCCATCTCGGAGGGGCGCACGCGGTGCTGCGGAGGATGCGCGCGCGCCCAATGCTCGGCGATCTCCTCGCGGGTGGCGAACCAGACGCCCTCCTGGGCGCGCATGTGATCGAGCGCGCGCTTCAGCGCCATGGCCCGGCCCGGACGGCCGATCAGCCGGCAGTGCAGCCCGATCGAGAGCATCTTCGGCGCGCCCGCCTCACCCTCGGCATAAAGCATGTCGAAGCTGTCCTTGAGGTAGCTTTCGAACTGCTCGCCGGTGGTGAAGCCCGCCTGGATCGCGAAGCGCATGTCGTTGCAATCCATCGTGTAGGGCAGGATCAACTGGTCCTTCCCGCCCGCCTTCACCCAATAGGGCAAGTCGTCGGCGTAACTGTCGGAGATATAGGCGAAATCGCCTTCCTCGGCGGCCAGCTCCACGGTGTTCATCGAGCACCGCCCGGTGTACCAGCCGCGCGGCGCGCGCCCGGTGACCTCTTTGTGCAGCCGGATCGCCTCGCGGATCTGGGCGCGCTCCTCCTCGGGGGGCATGTCCTTGTGTTCGACCCACTTCAGCCCGTGGCTCGCAATCTCCCAGCCGGCGGCCTGCATGGCGGCGACCTGCTCGGGCCCGCGCGCCAGCGCGGTGGCCACGCCATAGACCGTGACCGGCAGGTCCCGGAGCATCCGGTGCACGCGCCAGAACCCTGCCCGCGCGCCGTAGTCGTAGATCGTCTCCATGTTCCAGTGCCGCTGGCCCGGCCAGGGCTGGGCGCCGGTGATCTCCGACAGGAAGGCCTCCGAGGCCGCATCCCCGTGCAGGATGTTGTTCTCGCCGCCCTCTTCGTAGTTCAGCACGATCTGCACGGCGATCTTCGCGCCGCCCGGCCAGTCGGCCTTGGGCGGGGTGGCACCATATCCGGTCATGTCGCGGGGATAGCGGGTCAAATTGGCACTCCTCCGGTTTCTTGCGTTCATATGACGAAAAATGCCGCGCCATTATCAAAAAAATCTAAAAGCAGCCTTCTGGCGCCGGCGCTTGGCCTGTGCCACCTCTCCACCATAGAACGGTCGCAGCTGCGAGGAGAGACGCCGATGAGTGGATATCTGACGACCCATGTGCTCGACACCGCGCGCGGATGCCCCGCGGCGGGGCTTAGGATCGACCTCTACCGCATCGAGGGCGAGGCGCGGCGGCACCTGAAGACGCTGACCACCAATGACGACGGGCGCACGGACGAACAGATCCTGCCGGCCGCGGAGTTCGCCAAGGGCAGCTACGAGCTGGTCTTCCACGCCGGGGCCTATCTCGACGCCGCGGGCGTGCCGCCGGAAGAGCCGCGCTTTCTCGACGTGATCCCGATCCGCTTCGGCATGTCTGAGGCGGCGCATTACCACGTGCCGCTGCTGCTTTCGCCCTTCGGCTATTCGACCTATCGCGGCAGCTAAGGCGCGGGCGCGCCCGCCCCGGGCGCGCGGATCAGATCGCCGATGCGCGCGATCACGAAGTCCATGAAGAGCCGCGTCTTGGGGTCCTGCCCGCGCCGGTGGGTGTAGAGGCAGGCCATCTGGATCGGCTCGGGCGGGGTCTCGGTCACCACCGGGACCAGCGCCCCCGAGGCCAGGTGTTCGGCGATCTCGAAGACCGGCTTCATCGCGATGCCATGGCCCGCCAGCGCCCAGTCGGTCAGCACGTCCCCGTCGTCGGATTCGTAGCGCCCCGAGACCCGGAAGCGCTTCGGCCCCTCGGGGGTGGCGAGCCGCCACTGGAACTCGGTTGCGCCCGGAAAGCGCAGGTTCAGGCATTCATGCGCGCCCGAGACCAGGTCCTCGCCCTGCCGGGGCAGCCCGCGCGCGGCGATATACTCCGGCGCCGCGCAGAGCACCCGCTCCACGTCGGCGATCTTGCGGATGCGCAGGTTGCTGTCCTCGGGCTGGCCCAGGAAGAAGGCCAGGTCGAGCCCCTCGGTGGTCAGATCGACCTTGCGGTCGGTCAGCCGCAGCCGCACGCTGACCTGCGGATATTCGGCCAGGAACTCCGGCACCCGGGGCGCGATCAGCCGCCGGCCCACGCCCAGCGGCGCGGCCACGTAGAGCGAGCCGCGCGGGTTCTCGGTGATGTCCATGATCTGCGCCTCGGCGCTTTCCACAGCCGCCAGGATGTCGGTCGCACCGCGGTAGAAGGCATTGCCCTGTTCGGTCGGCGCGAGGCTGCGGGTGGTGCGCTGGAAGAGCCGCACGCCCAGGTGATCCTCGAGCTGCGAGATCCGCGCCGAGGTCACCGCCGGGGAGACGCGCAGGTCGCGCCCCGCCGCCGACATGCTGCCCAGCTCGTAGACGCGGACGAAGGTGCGGACGTTGTCGAGATAGGACATTATTCGGCAATTTTTGATGCTGCTTGGCTTTCGTCAGAAATACCAGAACAAAGAGCTTTGCACTAGGGTAACGGTGATTCCGAAGCCGAGAGGGAGCGCGCGACGATGTACGATCTGGCGATCATCTGGGGCTGGCTGGCCTTCTCGGTCCGCTGGCTGCATGTCATCACCGCCATGGCCTGGATCGGGGCCTCCTTCTATTTCATCGCGCTCGACCTCATGCTGCGCGAGGCCCCGGACCTGCCCGAGGGCGCCTCGGGCGAGGAATGGGAGGTGCATGGCGGCGGCTTCTACCACACCACCAAGTATCTCGTGGCCCCCGACCGGCTGCCCGAGCACCTGACCTGGCACAAGTGGCAGAGCTACACGACCTGGCTGTCCGGCGCGGCGCTTCTGATGATCGTCTACTGGGTCGGCGGCGAGCTGTTCCTGCTCGATCCCGGCAAGGTGGACCTCGCGCTCTGGCAGGGGGTGCTGATCTCGGGCGGCTCGCTGACCATCGGCTGGCTGGCCTATGACGCGCTCTGCAAGTCGCGGCTCGGCGAGACGCCGACGGCGCTGATGCTGATCCTCTTCGCGATCCTGGTGGTCATGGCCTGGGGCTACGACCAGGTCTTCACCGGCCGCGCGGCGCTGCTGCATCTCGGTGCCTTCACCGCGACGATCATGACGGCCAATGTCTTCTTCATCATCATGCCGAACCAGCGCATCGTGGTCGCCGACCTCAAGGCCGGCCGCAAGCCCGATCCGAAATACGGCAAGATTGCCAAGCTGCGCTCGACCCACAACAACTACCTGACCCTGCCGGTGGTCTTCCTGATGCTGTCGAACCACTACCCGCTGGCCTTCGGCACCGAATACGCCTGGGTGATCGCCTCGCTGATCTTCCTGACCGGGGTGACCATCCGGCATTACTTCAACACCATGCATGCCACCGGGCGGGGGCCGCATTGGACCTGGGGCGTGACGGTCTTGATCATGCTGGTGATCGCCTGGCTCTCGACCGTGCCCGGGGGCGAGAGCTACGAGGAGGCGCAGGCCCGGCCGCTCAGCGCCGCCGAGGCGCAGTTTGCCGAGGCCGAGGGCTTCGAGGCGGCCTATTTCGCCGTCATCGGCAATTGCTCCATGTGCCACGCCCGCGAGCCCTCCTGGGAGGGGATGCACTGGCCGCCCAAGGGCGTGGTGCTGGAGACCGAGGGCGATGTCGCCCGCCACGCCCAGGAGGTCTACCTCCAGGCCGGGCGCAGCCACGCCATGCCGCCCCCGGGCGCCTTCGCGATGTCCGAGGAGGCGCGCGCGGAGATCGTCACCTGGTACCGCGCGGCGACGGGAGGCTGAGCGCGGGGCGGGGTTGGTTTTTAACGCGAGTTTTGCGTGAGGCGTTGGAGGGCACTGGCTGGGGTGCCCTTTTTTGTCTTCGCGGCGGAGGTCTTTCTGCGGGTGGCTCGGGTTTAGCCGAGCTTTGCAGAGGCCCAGTGATGCGCGTGGCTGCGCATCGGACCCCTGCCCGGACGTCGCCCGCCGTCGGGCCCGCCGCTCAGGCCAGCCCTTCCTTGCCCTGCGGCGGAAACAGCGTGTCGTAGCCCCAGGTGAAGACGAAGGCATAGCCCATGTAGAAGACAGCGAAGGACAGGTCGAGCAGCAGCGCCTGCCAGAGCGAGATCGCCAGCCACCAGGCGAAGATCGGCAGGAGCAGCACCAGGAGCGTCGCCTCGAATAGCGCCGCATGCAGGATCCGCAGCGGCAGCGTCTTATGAAGGTCCCCGCGCCAGCGCTTCAGCGCATGGTCGAAGCCCAGGTTGAAGAGGTAGTTCCAGGCGGTCGCCGCCGTCGCGCCCAGGAGCGCGAGCACGCCGGTCTCGGCCAGCGAATGATCGAAGATCAGCGCGAAGAGCGGGGTGACGATGGCGAGGCCGATGATCTCGAAGCTGACGGCCTGACGGATGCGGTCTGCGGTGGTGCGCATGGGGAGCGGCTCCTTCTGACTGTCGGGCCGTCCCGCCTGCGGACCCATGCGGGCCAAGCGGGGCCGTCCCCGCCTGCCGCGCAATCTGCGCTCCCCGGGGTGGGGTTTCAAGAGCGGCGGCGCGCAGGCAGGGTTTGCAGGGGTCGGGTGGCGACAACGGGTGTCGGGCGGTGGGG
Organism: Roseivivax sp.; assembly: GCF_054552075.1. Taxonomy (NCBI): domain Bacteria; kingdom Pseudomonadati; phylum Pseudomonadota; class Alphaproteobacteria; order Rhodobacterales; family Roseobacteraceae; genus Roseivivax; species Roseivivax sp. The sequence continues at coordinate 43,688 of NZ_JBTOLZ010000003.1, read as the reverse complement.
ATTGTTCGGGGTTGAGCGGGGGATGAGCGGGGGCGTGGCTGCACCTGCGGGTGTGCTGGTGAGAGGTGGCTCGGGTGTTGGTGGCTGGAAGCTGGCGGTGACGTGGAGATGGCGCCCGCCTCGGCAAAGCCCGGTTCCCGACCTGTCACTCCAAGCACCAGAGTCCCGAAACCCGGCTGCCTACCTGTCACTCCAGGCACCAGAGTCCGAAACCCGGCTCCCTACCTGTCACTCCAGGCACCAGCGTCCCGAAACCCGGCTCCCTACGTGTCACTCCAGGCACCAGCGTCCGGACACCCGGCTCCCCCCCATCACCCTGCGCACCAGAAGGGCATGGCGAAGTCTGCTCCACCACCTATCACCCCGCCCAACAGAGGGCGCGCGCCGGACCGGGGGCCGGCGCTGCTGCCCTCCGAACGAGGCGCTTTATGGCAGCAAGTTCAGGGCTAGGGTCGATCTATGCACGCCACACCAAGGAGCGCCGGCCCAAGGGGCCGGTCCGGCGCGCGCCCGGCACCTTCGGTGCTATTCGGGCGCAAGAAGGGGACGGGATTATTGCGGGTCGGCGCTCCCTGACACGACGCCCCGCGTCTCTGGCGGACCCGCGTCTCCGGCAGGACCCGCATTACCGGCAGGACCCGCGTCAACGCAGGCACCCAGCACTGCAATCAATGCAAGTTCGTCTTCCCGCTCGCCTCCTGCGCCTGCGCGCGGTCGAGGAAATCCCGCGGCTCCACCGTCTCCAGCACATGCGCGCAGGCGGCCTCGAAGTCGACGCCGCTCTCCGAGGCGGAAACCTCGCGGGCCATCTCCTCGAAACCCGCGAGCCCCAGGCTCTCGGTGCCGAGGAAGACCCCGCGGGTGTTCTCCTGGGTGCTGCGGTCGACCACCAGGAAGCGCACCATCTCGGCGCGTTTCATCCGGTCGTAGGTCGGATCGGGGAACTCCGAGAGGTCGATGAACTGCTCCTGCAGGAAACCCGCCTCGCTGTCCGGGGCGACCTGCCACAGCCAGTAGCCGACGCTGCCGAAGGGCGTCGGGATGATGCCCGAGACCAGCCCGACGTTCAGCCGGTCGACCCCGGCGGCGGCCTCGGCGATGTCGGGATCGCAGGCGCAGATGATGACGCTTTCGAGCCCCTTCTCGGTGACCATCTCGTGAAAGAAGGTGGCGGTCTGCAAGCCGCCCTCGGCGTCCCAATCGTCTTCGTCACCGGGCGCGCCCTCGCCGTCGGTCTCGACCTCCTCGCCCTCGGAGATCAGCCGCGCGACGACGCTTTTCGCCGACAGCCGGCCCGCGTCGATGTCCTCCTGCAAGAAGGGCGCCATGGCGCGGCTGCCCTCCTTCACGAGTTCCAGATGGGCGTGCGGATCGGCGGTGCTGGTCAGCGAGGTGCCGAGGAACCGCGCGGTGAAGCCCGCCGCCCCGTCGCGGTCGGGCGCCCGGAAGACGCCGATGGCGATCAGGTTGTAGCCCCGCTCGAGCGCCGCGCGCAGGGTCTCGGTCCCGGCCACCAGGCTGACGATGGAGCGCGCCACCAGCTCCTCGTAGCGCAGCCCGTTCTCGGCCACGCGGTCCTTCAGGCTCTGCCAGTTGCCGCCGCCGAAGAGCGTGCCCAGGACCTGCACGTAATCCTCGCCCGCCGGCGTGTCGAAGACCGGCTCGGCGCTGGTGTCGAAGGCCGACTTGTCGATGGCGAAGGACGTGAAGTCGGTCTCGCCGAAGACGTGGATCACAAGCTGGTTGTCGAGTTCTGTCTGGGTGAGCATGGCGCCTCCGTTTGCGGGGCCTCCTCTACACCATGGCGGCGGGGAGATGCCATGGGTGCGGACCCCGAGGGGCAGAGTTGGCCACGCGGGCGCGGGATGTGAAGGGGGCCGGGGCCTTTGGGCGCGGCGGGGGTGGTGGGCTCCGACGACGGCATGCGCGACCCATCCGGGTGCGGCTTGCGCCGCGCCGGACGGCGTATTACGCTGTATGACACCGCACAACACGGGATGCACCCCATGGGCACCGCACCTTATTCGATCCGTCTCGACGACGAGCTTCGGCAATCGCTGGAGCGGGAAGCGGCGCTCGAGGATCGCCCGCCCGCGCAGCTCGCGGTCCGCGCCATCCGCGCCATGCTGGAGGCCAAGGCCACGAAACGCGCCGCCCTCGAGGCCGCGCTCCGGCAGGCCGACCAGGGACGGTTCATTTCCGCCGAAGCGATGAACGACTGGATCGACACCTGGGACACCGAGGATGAAGGGCCTGCCCCGAAGGCGGACATCACGCCCGACGAGGCATGAAGATCGTCTTCCTCGAGGATGCCGCGCGGGACATCCAGTGGTTCCGCTACTACTACGTCTCGGTCTTTCCCGAAGGCAGCGCCAAGGCCCGGGCGCATCTGAAGGCGATCCAGCAGACGCTGGCGGCCAATCCCTATGCCGGCCATCCAAGCGAGCTGCACGCCGACTTGCGCGAGCTGTCGATCCCGCGAACCCCCTTCACGCTGATCTACCGCGTGACCGCGACGCGGATCGAGATCCTGCGCCTCTGGGACAACCGGCAAGGCACCGGCTACTGAGCGCAAAAAAAGCGGCGCCCGAGTGAGCGCCGCCTTTCCGGTCAACAGGCGGGGATACCCCCGCCCCACCCGATCACATCTCGGGCATGATCACGCTGTCGATGACGTGGATCACGCCGTTCGAGGCTTCGATGTCGGCGCTGGTCACCGTCGCGCCGTCGATCATCACGCTGTCGCCGTCGATGCTGACGGTGATGCTCTCGCCCTGCACGGTCTCGGCTTCCATGCCGTCCGAGAGATCGCCCGACATCACCGCGCCCGGCACCACGTGGTAGGTCAGGATGGCGGTCAGCTGGTCGCGGTTCTCTTCCTCGAGCAGGCTCTCCACGGTGCCCTCGGGCAGCGCGGCGAAGGCCTCGTCGGTCGGGGCGAAGACGGTGAAGGGGCCCTCGCCCTCGAGCGTCTCGACCAGGCCAGCGGCCTCGATCGCGGCGGCGAGCGTGGTGAAGTTGCCGGCCTCGGCCGCGGTCTCGAGGATGGTCATCTTGTTGCCATGGGCGGCGGCGAAGGCCGCGCCGGACATGGCCACGGCGGCGGAGGCGGTCAGGGCGAGCGTCAGGTAGGTTCTGCGGAACATGAGAGTCTCCTTGTGAAATCCGAACGCGCGGCACCCGCGCATTCACAGGGGACTACGGGCGACAGCCGCGCAGGATCATGCGCGCTTTTCTGCCATGGGGCGAATGCGCCGCCTTGACTTCGCGTCGCCGCGACCCAAGCCGAGAGCTTGCGGCGGGACGAGCCAAGTTTTCGTGACATCATGTCATCGGGAGAGGGGCGCGCGGGGTGATTTTTTGGCCCGCACCACCCCGTCAGACCGCGCAGATCGCAGCCGCGCCGCGCGGGCGCAAGCCGCGCGACGGTCGCACCGGCGGCGCGCCCCGGCCCCTAGCGCAAGAGGGACCGGGGCCTGCGCAAAGCTCACGGGTCGGGCTGGCCCGGCACAGTGCGCAGATACATCACCATGGCGTCGAGGTCGGCCTCCGAGGCTTTCGCCAGGAAGCTGTAGGGCATCGGCGGCAGCATCTGCCCGCCGTCGGCGCGGCGGCCCTCGGTGATCATCACCTTCAGCTCGGCGTCCGAATAGCCCGCGAGCCCATCGGCGTGGTTGGTGATATTGGCGGCGACCGAGGTGCCCCAGGGCCCATGAAAGACGAAGCCGCCGCGCCCGAGCCCTTCGGCCAGGTCGGGGCCCTGCGGCGTCATCGGGCTGTGGCATTCCATGCAATGCGCCAGCGCCACGAGGTAGCCGCCGTAATCCACGCTGACCCCCGGCTCGGGGGCCATGACCGCCTCCACCGGCGGGCCATAGGCGGGGGGCAGCGGGATCTTGTAGTCCGAGACGCCGGGATCATGGCTGACCGCGGGCACGCTGCGCAGGTAAGCCACCACGGCAGCCAGGTCGTCGTCCGAGATGCCGCGATAGACTGCAAAGGGCATCGGCGGGCCGATGATGCTGCCGTCGGGGCGCCGGCCCTCGCGGATCGCCATGGCCAGTTCGGCGTCGCTCCACTCCGCGACGCGGCCGCCGGGCGTGATGTTGGGGGCCACGGCGGTGAACATCTCGTTCTTTTCCACCAGCCGCCCGCCCAGCGCGAGGTCGGCTTCGAAGCCCTGGGGGCCCAGAGGGGTGTGGCAGTTGCCGCAACCCATGAGCCCTTCGACAAGGTATTTGCCGCGCGCCTCGGCGCTTTCCGAGGCCGCCGGCCCGGCGAGCAGCGCCAGGCAGGCGGCCGCTGCGGCCACAGACAGTCCATGCATGTGTCTTCTCCCTATCCGCGGCGTGGACGGTTGTGTCCCCGTCCTGCGCCATGGCGAGGAGTATACCACGAAAGGTTGCGCGCGGGATGCGCGGATGCCGCGTGCCGGGCGGCGGGGCTGGGGGCAGGTCTGGCGGCCCGACGCCCGCCGGATGCAAGGCCACTACCGGACGCCTCCGCGCCCTACCCCGCGCCCTGCCCGGCCCGGCCGGACGCCCGCGCGGATCAGGCCGCCGCGCCTTCGCCCGAGAGGCCCGAAATCGCCTGGATCAGGTTGTCCTCGGTCACCTCCTCGGCGGTGAAGGTCCGCATGATCTGCCCGTTGTACATCGCCACGATGCGGTCGGAGACATGCAGCACCTCGGGCATCTCCGAGGAGATCACGATCACCGCGTAGCCCTGGGCGGCGAGGTCGCGGATCAGGTTGTGGATCTCGGACTTGGAGCCGACGTCGATGCCGCGCGTCGGCTCGTCCACGATCAGCACGTTGGGATGCATCGAGAGCCACTTGCCGATCACGATCTTCTGCTGGTTGCCGCCCGAGAGGTTGCCGACCATCTGCTTCCAGCCCGGCGTGCGGATGTCGAGCCGGTCGCGATACTGGTCGAAGATCGCCACCTCGGCGCCCTCGGCCACGAAGGGCCCGGCCTTGAGGTCCGAGACCTGCGGCAGGGTCATGTTGTCCCGGCAGTTCATGCCGAGGACCAGCCCCTGGCCCTTGCGGTCCTCGGGCACCAGGCTGATACCCCGGGCGATGGCCTCGGCGGGGGAATGGATGCGCACCTCCTCGCCGTCGAGCAGGATCTGCCCCGCCGAAGGATCACGCAGGCCAAAAAGCGTCTCGGCGATCTCGGTGCGCCCGGCGCCGACCAGCCCGTAGAAGCCCAGCACCTCGCCGCGCCGCACCTCGAAATCGATGTCGCGGAAGAGCCCGCCGCAGGAGAGCCCCCGCACCTCGATCGCGACGCCGCCCAGCTCGTGGGTGCGGGCGCTGCGCGTGAGGTCGAGCTTGCGGCCGATCATCAGGCTGGTGATCTCTTCCTCGTCGGTCGCCGCGGTGTCGAGCGTGCCGCGATACTGGCCGTCACGCAGCACGCTGATGCGGTCGGTGATCTTGAAGATCTCCTCCATGCGGTGGGAGATGTAGATGATCCCCACCCCATGGGCGCGCAGGTCCGCGATCACGTCGAAAAGCACCACCTTCTCGGCGTCGGTCAGCGAGGCCGTGGGCTCGTCGAAGATCACCGCCTTGGCGTCGACGGTCAGGGCGCGGGCGATCTCGACCATCTGCTGGTTGGCGATGGAAAGGTCGCCGACTTTGGTCTTGGCGTTGAAGCCGACCTTCAGCTTGCCGAGGATCTCGTTGGTCTGGGCCTCGAGCCGCGGCCAGTCGACCAGCCCGAAACGCTTGCGGGGCAGCTCGCCGAGGTAGATGTTCTCGGCCACGCTCAGCTCCTCGGCGAGGCTCAGCTCCTGGTGGATGAAGACGATGCCCTTGGCCTTGGCCTCGAGCGGGCTGCGCATCACCACCGGGCTTTCGCCCACGACGATCTGGCCGCTGTCGGGCTGGTGGATGCCGCCCAGGACCTTCATCAGGGTCGACTTGCCGGCGCCGTTCTCGCCCATCAGGGCATGGACCTCGCCGGGCATGACGCTGAAGGACACGCCGTCGAGCGCCCGCACCCCGGGGAAGGTCTTGACGATGCCCTCGAGCCGCAGGGCGGGGGTCTGGTCGGTCATACCTTGAGCTCCTCTTTGCCCTTGATGTTGAGCTGCCGGTCCAGGAAGAGGACCGCGATCAGGATCAGGCCGATCACCAGGTTCACCGTCTCGGTGTCGGCGCCGATATGGGCGAGGCCCTTGCGCAGAAGCTGGATCGCCAGCACCCCGCCGAGGGTCGAGATGATCGAGCCCGAGCCGCCGGTGAGCTTGGTGCCGCCGAGGACCACCGCGGTGATCACCCAGAGCTCGTAGAGCTCGCCGTCGTTGGGGTTCACCGAGCCGCTTTCGGAGTAGAAGACCACCGCCGAGAGCGCGGCGAGAAAGCCGATGATCATGAAGTTGATCATCATGTGCGGGCCGACCCTTATGCCGGCGTTCACCGCCGCCTCGCGGTTGTCGCCGATGGCATAGGCGTTGCGGCCATGCACGGTCTTGTTCATCAAAAACCAGATCGCCGCCGTCACCGCGAGCAGGAACCAGGTTGCGGTGTGCAGGCCCAGGACCTGCGCCTCGGCGAAGTCGACCAGCGTCCAGTTCAGATGGCTGGTGGGCTGCTCGCCGTTGTACATGAAGACCAGCCCGCGATAGCCGAGCATGGCGCCCAGCGTCACGATGAAGGCGTCGACCCCGGTCTTCCAGACGATCAGCCCGTTGAGCGCGCCGAGCCCCACGCCCGCGCCCAGCGCCAGGAGCCAGGCCACCGGGATCGCCCAGTCGCCGAGGCCTGCGAAGATCGGCCAGGTCATGCTGTCGAGCAGGATGATCGCGCAGATCGCGTAGATCGCGCCGACCGAGAGGTCGATGTTGCCGTTGATCATCACGATGGTCATGCCCATGGCGATGATGCCGATCGGCGCGGACTGCTTGAACAGCAGCAGCATGTTGTCGACGTCCATGAAGGCCTTGTCGCTGAGCGACATGAACTCTCCGGCGACGCTGAAGAAGATCAGCTCGAGGACGATGAAGCCCCAGATCGCGCCGCGCTTGAGGAAGGTGGACAGGGAACCCGCTTGCATAACCATTTCTCCCTTACGCGATGGGCGACCAGAGCTTGCCGCGCTTGGCCGCGATGTCGAGCCAGACCGCAAGGATGATGATGACCCAGGTGACGACGTACTGGACGTAGAACTGCAGGCCCACGAGCAGCAGGCCGTTCTGGATGAAGCCCAGGATCAACACGCCGATCACCGTCTTGAAGATCGTGCCCGAGCCGCCGAGGAGCGAGGCCCCACCGAGGATGATCGCCGCCAGCACCTCGAGCTCGAGCCCCTGGCCCACGGTGTTCTGCGAGCCGAGCGAGCGGCTGGCCTGGATCAGCCCGGCGGTGGCCACGCAGAAAGAGGACATCAGGTAGCAGATGAAGACCACCCGCGCCCGCCGGATGCCCGAGAAGGTCGCCGCGGTGCCATTGCCGCCGACGGCATAGACCTTGCGCCCGAAGGGCGTCTTGCCGAGCGTCACGCCCAGGAGCGCGGCGAGCCCCACGAAGATCAGGATCGGCACCGGGATGCCCAGCGCCTCGCCCTGGCCGAAGACCGAGAACCAGGTGCTTTCCTTGTCGGCGATGTCCATGTTCTGGCCGCCCGAATAGGTCAGCGTCAGCCCGTGGATCGCCGAGAGCATCCCCAGCGTGACGATCAGCGAATTGAGCTTCAGATAGCCCACCAGGAAGCCGATGAAGGCCCCGAGGCAGAGCGTCATGGCGAACATCGCCGGGATCGCCAGCGCCGGGCCGAGCTTGTCGTGCAGGTCCAAGACCACGATCGTGGAGAAGGACATCATCGAGCCGACCGAGAGGTCGAGGTTGCCCGAGATCACCACGAAGGTGACGCCCAGCGCCATGACCCCCAGGATCGCCGAGGACCGCATGACCCCCATGATGTTGTCGGGATCGAGAAACCGCTGATTGGCGAGGGTGAACCCCACCATGAAGACCACGAAGGCCACCAGGATGCCCTGGCGGGCCAGGAACCCGCCGATCTGCGCCTTGTTCACGCCGGACATGCGTCTCTCCCTTCCTGCGCCCCTCTGGCGCGCCTCTCTGCCTGAAATGTCAGCCATCCGTTCCCCTCCTCCGGGACCGGGCGCCACCCGCGATCAGACCAGGGTCATGCCCCCGTCGATCATCACGATCTGGCCGGTCATGTAGTCGCTCTCGGGCGAGGCCAGGAAGGTGGTCGTGCCGGTGATGTCCTGCGGCCGGGCGACCCTGCCGCGCAGGATCGAGGCCGAGAACTCCTGCATCGCCTGGCCCGGCTTCTCGGCCGCGCCGATCTCCATGAGGTCGCGGTCGACCTCGTCCCACATCTCGGTGGCGACCACGCCCGGGGCGAAGCCGGTCACGGTGATGTCGTGCTTGGCCAGGTCGCGCGCCCCCGACTGGGTCAGCGAGACCACGCCCCATTTGCTGGCGCAGTAGGGCGCGACCGTGTCGAAGCCCTGCCGGCTGGCCACCGAGGCGGTGTTGACGATCTTGCCGAAGCTGCCCTGGCGGATGAACTGCTGGGCCGCCTCCTGCATGCCGATCAGGCAGCCGAGGCCGTTGACCCGCATGATGAAGGTCCAGTTCTCCTCGGTCACATCGAGGAAGTTCATCGGCTTGTTCACGCCGGCGTTGTTGAACATCACGTCGAGCTTGCCGAAGGCGCCGACCGCCTTGTCGATCATGGCGCGGACCTCGGCCCGCTCGGCCACGTCGACCTGCGCCCAGGTGACCTTGCCGCCGCCGGCCTCGGCGCGGGCGGCATTGGCCAGGGCGACCTCGCGGATCGCCGTGCCGTTGATATCGGCGAAACAGACGTCGGCACCCTCGTCGAGCAGCGCCTCGCCGATCGCCCGTCCGATGCCCCGTGCCGCACCGGTGACGATGCAGGACCGACCCTTCACACGCGCCAAAGTCCCCTCCCTCGGCCAAAGTGACGTGAAAGCGCCGGGCGCGGCCCCTGCCCCGCCCGGCTTTGTTGTCGACCTTAGAAGACCGGCTTGGTGTAATCGCCCATGTTGTCCTGGGTGATCTTCGGGGTGTCGAAGTAGTTGAGGAAGGGCACCTCCTCGCCGTTCAGCACGTCGATGGCGGTCTGCAGCGCCGCCTCGGCGTCATCGACCGGCGACTGGTAGATCGAGCCCCAGTATTCGCCGCGCTCCATCGCCTCGTAGCCCACCGCGAAGTTGGTGGCGCCGACGAAGATGATGCCGTCGCGGTCGGCGGCCTTGGCGGCGTTCAGCGCGCCCACGCCCATGTTGTCGTCGCCCGCATAGACGCCGTCGATGTCGTCGTATTTGACCAGGAAGGCCTCCATGACCTTCTGCGACTTCTCGCGGTTCCAGTCGCCCGGCTGGGTGTCGACCACGGTCACCTCGGGGCAGACCTCGGGCAGACGGTCCTCGAAGCCCTTGGCGCGTTCGATCGCCGTGGTGTAGCCCGGCTGGCCGGTGATATGCACGACCTGGGCCTCGGTCTCGATGCCCATCTCCTTGAACTTGTCGCACATGATCTCGGCCGAGCGGGCACCCTGGGTGATGTTGTCGGGGCCTGAGAAGGACTTCACGAAGTCGAAGCCGGCCTCGGCGATGTTGGAATTGGTGACGATCACCGGGATGTCGGCCTGGAAGGCCTTGCGGACCGCGGGGATCACCGCCTCGCCGTTGGTCGGCCAGATGATGATGGCGTCGACCTCCTGCTGGATCAGGTCCTCCATCTGGGCGATCTGCCGCGCCACGTCGCCGCCGGCGTCAAGCACCACCGTCTCGACGCTGTCGTTGGCCTCGGCGGCCGCGATGAAGGCCTTCTCGTAGGTGGTCTGGTAGCTGTCCACGCCGACGTTGTTCTGCGTGATCCCGATCTTCATCGTCTCGGCGGCGGCCGCGCCTGCGAAGGCCAGCGATACGAGCGCCGTGGATGCGGCGAGTGTCTTGCGCGATGTCATGTTCGGTCTCCTCCCGAATGATCCTGTTGAACGTCTGCCCTCCGGCTCCTCCAGCCGTCGGACATCCGCCGCCGAAAGTCCGGCGAGCCCTTGAAGCCTGCCGTGCCCGGTCGCCCACGGGGTCCGTGAATATGTCCATCTTGAATATGTTCATATCCAATTTGGACATTATCGCGATACGCTGAATTGATCGATTTGAACAATCTCGAGGAGTGCCGCCGTGGTGCGACGCAGATCCCCCAACCGCCGGAGTGGCCCGCGCAAAAAGGCGCGCTCCGCGACCCACGAGACGATACCGCCGCAGATGAACGCCATGCAAGGACAACTCACGACCAGCCAGGTCTCGCCCCAGGCGAAGACCAAGATGCTGCGTATCCTGTCCTTTCTGGATAAATTCGGCGACGAGCTCGACCACACCTTCGAACTGGTGGAGCCCAATCCCTACTACCGGATGATGCTGCACCTGGTGCGCGGCCATCTCGAGGCGAAGATCATCACGCCGACCTCCCTCGTGGGGCAGAGCCGCGTGCCTTACGCCACCGCCACCCGGCGCATGAACGAGATGGTCGAGGCCGGGCTGATCGAGCGTCGCCCCCGCACCCAGAGCGGCAAGAGCTTCTCGCTGCATCCCAGCGACAAGCTCATGGAGCAGTGGATGCAGCTTTCGGGCCGGGTCGAACGGCTGGCCCGCACCAGCTTCGGCGGCGCCGACCGCCCCGGCGGGGACGAGGATTACTTCTACGGCGGCTCCTACATGGCCACCAGTGCGATCCCGCCGATGCAGGTCCTCTCGGAGCCGATCAAGCTGCCGGGCGGGCTGCGGGTCCTGGTCCATGGCGACCCGACCTTCATGGTCATGGACACGCTCAAGCGGCAGTTCGAACAGGCCATCGGCGCGCAGATCCACCAGCGCGCCTTCTCCATCGACCGGCTGCGCGAGGAGGCCCGGCGCAACGCCGAGCGCAAGACCAGCCGCTACGACATCATCGCCGTCGACCTGCCCTGGATCGGGGATTTCGCGGAAAGCGGCGTGCTGATGCCGCTCGACGAGGCGATGGACATCGCCCGGCTCGATCCGGCGGATTTCCACACCGCCGGCTGGAAGGCCGCGCATTGGGGCGGCCGGCCCTATGGCGCGCCGGCCCAGACCACGCCCGAGGTGCTGTTCTACCGCAAGGACCTGTTCGCCGAGGCGGGGCTGGCCGCGCCCGCGACGACCGACGCGCTTCTGAAAGCCGCCCAGCGCTTCCACGAGCCCCTGCGCGGGCGCTACGGCATCGGCTGGAACGCCGCCCGGGGCACCGCGCTCGGGCACACCGTCCTGATGACCATGGCCGATTTCGGCCAGCCGGTCCTCGACCTGCCCGAGATCGCTGGGGGCTTCGAGACCGACCACCTGGCCCGGCGCGACTACCGCCCGACCATCGACACCGAGGGGGGCCTGCGCGCCGCGGAGTTCCTGCTCCAGCTTCTGGAGTATTCGCCGCCCGACATCCTGTCGATGTCCTGGTACGAGCGCGTCCGCCCCTATGCGGCAGGCAAGATCGCCATGGCCTATGGCTACACGCTGCTCGCGCCCTTCTTCGAGCTCGACGAGACCTCGCCGGCGGCGGGCAACACCGGCTACCTGCCGCATCCCGCGGGCCCCGGCGGCCGGGCACTGGCGCCGGTCGGCGGCTACGTCATGGGCATTCCCGCCAATCTGCCCGAGGACCGGGTGCGCGCCGCCGTCGAGGCGCTGGTGCTCTTCACCTCGCCCGAGGCGCAGAAGATGTACGTGCAGAACGGCAGCCGGACCAACCCGCGCTATTCCGTCGGCGCCGACCCCGAGGTCCGCCGCATCTCGCCGATCTTCGAGGCGGTGGACGCCATGTCCTGGCGCGACGAGCTGCAGTTCTGGCCGCGCCCGCCGGTGCCCGAGATCACCGACATCATCCAGATCTGCGGCGAGGAATTTCACGACATGCTGCGCGGCATCGTCACGCCGCGCGAAGCCATCCGCAAGGCCCAGGCGCGGGCCGAGGCGATCGTCCGGGCCCCCGGACCCACATGATTTGAGGAGGAGAGACCAATGGACCCCAACCGCCTGACCGGCAAGCACATCCTGATCACCGGCGCCGCCCGCGGCATGGGCGCGGCCAATGCCGAGGCCTTCGCCGCCCAGGGCGCGAATGTCTGCATCGCCGATCTCGACGGCGACGAGGCCGCGCAGACCGCCGAGCGGATCAACGCCGCCGGCGGCGGCAAGGCGATTGCGGTCACCTGTGACGTCACCAAGCGCGCCGACAACGCCGCTGCGGTGGCCGCCACGGTCGAGGCCTTCGGCTCCATCAACGTCGGTCTCTTCAACGCCGGCCTGAACAAGCCCCGGTTCTTCATGGATATCGATGAGGACAACTGGGACATGATCATGAACGTCAACACCAAGGCGATGTGGCTCGGCATGCAGGAGACCGCCCGCCAGATGATCAAGCAGGGGCCGATGGAGGATCACCCCTACAAGCTGATCAACGTGGGCTCGATCGCCTCGCGCAAGCCGCTGGTGGACGTGACGGTCTATTGCACCTCGAAATACGGCTGCCTGGCGCTCACCCACTGCGGCGCCATCGGCCTGGCCGAGCACAAGATCACCGTGAACGGCTATGCCCCCGGCGTCGTCGTCACCCCGCTCTGGGAGCAGCTCGACAAGGACCTCGTGGACATCGGCTTCAAGCAGAAGGAAGGCCAGGCCTACGAGGACATCGTCCGCGACGCGCTGCAGATCAAGCGGGTCTCCTACCCCGAGGACATCACCGGCACGGCCGCCTTCCTGGCCTCGGACGACAGCGACTACATGACCGGCCAGATGATCCACATCGACGGCGGCTGGTGCATCCAGTGACGCCGCCGGGGGCGTGAACCCGCGCCCCCTTTCCGCCCTGCAGAAATCCGGTGCGTGCCCGGCACGCGCCCCAAGGAGTATTGCCTAATGTCCCGCGCACTCATGCCCAACATGCTGACCCCGCAAGACCTCGAACCGAACTGGCGATGGGAGGGGCGCATCCCCGCCTGGGGCCATACCTCGGTGGATTTCGAGCGCCGGATCGACCACGACCGCCTGCGCCGCTACCGGCTGGCGCGCACCCGCCAGGCGCTGCAGGCCTCGGGCGCGGGCACGCTCCTGCTCTTCGACGTGAACAACATCCGCTACGTCTCGGCCACCAAGATCGGCGAATGGGAGCGGGACAAGATGTGCCGCTTCTGCCTGCTGACCGGCGATGACAGCCCCTATGTCTGGGACTTCGGCTCGGCGGCGGTGCACCACCAGAAGTATTCCGACTGGCTCGAGCCCGACCACTGCCTTGCCGGCGTGGTGGGCATGCGCGGCACCATCCCGCCCGAGTTCGGCCTGATGCGCAAATACGCCAAGGAGATCGCCCGCCTCATCAAGGAGGCCGGCATGGCCGACATGCCGGTGGGCGTCGACTACGCCGAGACCGCGATGTTCCATGCCCTCCAGGAGGAAGGCATCAAGGTCGTCGACGGCCAGCAGATCATGCTGGCCGCCCGCGAGATCAAGAACTGGGACGAGATCCAGCTGCTCACCCAGGCCGCCTCAATGGTCGACGGCGTCTACCACATGATCTGGGAGGAGCTGAAACCGGGCGTGCGCGAGAACGACATCGTCGCGATGTCGAACAAGATGCTCTACGAGATGGGCTCCGACGACGTCGAGGCGATCAACGCGATCTCCGGCGAGCGCTGCAACCCGCATCCGCACAATTTCACCGACCGCTACTTCCGCCCCGGCGACCAGGCCTTCTTCGACATCCTGCAGTCCTACCAGGGCTACCGGACCTGTTATTACCGGACCTTCAACATCGGCCGGGCGACGCCCGCGCAGAACGACGCCTACGTGAAGGCGCGCGAATGGATCGACGCCTCGATCCAGATGATCAAGCCCGGTGTCAGCACCGACAAGGTCGCCGAGGTCTGGCCCAAGGCCGAGGAGTTCGGCTTCCCCTCCGAGGATGCCGCCTTCGGGCTGCAGTTCGGTCATGGGCTGGGCCTCGCGCTGCACGAGCGGCCGATCATCTCCCGCGCGGTGTCGCTCGATCACCCGATGGAGATCCAGACCGGCATGGTCTTCGCGCTCGAGACCTACTGCCCCGCGGCCGACGGCTATTCCGCCGCCCGTATCGAGGAGGAGGTCGTGGTCACCGAGACCGGCTGCGAGGTGATCTCGCTCTTCCCGGCCGAGGATCTGCCGATCGCCAACCGCTACTGACCGGCCCGGGGGCGGCGGGCCCAGCGCCGCCGTCCCCGACCTTGGGGCCCACCCCGCGACCGACCGCGGGGCCCCGGCCCGCCCGCAAGCTCAGGGAAAGACCAGATGGCACAGACCAAACACAACACCGAGGACTACCTGCGGATGTACCGCCAGATGGTCCGCATCCGCACCTTCGAGGACAACGCCAACCAGCTTTATCTCTCGGCCAAGATGCCGGGGCTCACGCATATGTATTCCGGCGAGGAAGCCGTGGCGGTGGGCATCTGCGAGGCGCTGACCACCAGCGACAAGATCACCTCGACCCACCGCGGCCACGGCCATTGCGTGGCCAAGGGCGCCGCCTTCCGCGAGATGTTCTGCGAACTGCTCGGCAAGGAAGAGGGCTACTGCCGCGGCAAGGGCGGCTCCATGCATATCGCCGACCAGTCGAACGGCAACCTCGGGGCCAATGCCATCGTCGGCGGCTCCATGGGCATCGCCACCGGCTCGGCCTTCACCGCCAAGATGCTGGGCACCAAGGATGTGACCGTCTGCTTCTTCGGCGACGGCGCCACCGCCCAGGGCCTCTGGTACGAGGTGATGAACATGGCCGCGCTCTGGAAGCTGCCGGTGATCTACGCCTGCGAGAACAACGGCTATTCGGAATACACCAAGACCGAGGAGATCGCCGCCGGCTCGATCACCGCCCGCGCCGAGGCCTTCGGCATCGAGGCGCACCAGGTCGACGGACAGGACGTGCTGGCGGTCAACAACCTCACGCGCGACCTCGTGGCCCGGGCCCGCAAGGGCGAGGGCCCCTTCTTCCTGGAGCTGATGACCTATCGCTACCACGGCCACCACGTCGGCGACATCAACCGCGAATACTACCGCTCCAAGTCCGAGGAACAGGACTGGAAGGACAACCGCGACCCGATCATCCGCTTCCGCGCCTGGTTGGTCGACCAGGGCATCGCCAGCGAGGCCGAGATCGAGGCCATGAACGGCGAGATCAAGGCCGATGCCAAATCCGCCGTCGAATACGCGCTGAACGCCAAATATCCCGACGTCTCCGAGGTGGACATGCATGTCTACGTCGGCGTCGACCACGCGCTGGCCTGAGCCCGGCCCGAGCAAGAGGAACACACCCATGCGAGAGATCACCCTGTCCCAGGCCGTGAACGAGGCGCTCGCCGAGGAGATGCGCCGGGACGAGACGGTCTTCATCATCGGCGAGGACGTCGCCGAGGCCGGCACCCCCTTCAAGGTGCTCTCGGGCCTCGTGGAGGAGTTCGGCACCCAGCGGGTCGTCGACACGCCGATCGCCGAGCCGGGTTTCATGGGGCTGGCCGTCGGCGCCGCCATGACCGGCACCCGGCCCGTCGTCGACCTGATGTTCGGCGATTTCATCTACCTGATCATGGACCAGCTCTGTAACCAGGCGGCCAAGACCCACTACATGTCCGGCGGCAAGCTCTCGGTGCCCCTGGTGCTGCGCACCAACCTCGGCGCGACGCGCCGTTCGGCGGCCCAGCACAGCCAGTCGCTGCACGCGCTGGTGGCGCATATCCCGGGGCTGAAGGTCGCCCTGCCCTCCTCGGCCTATGAGGCCAAGGGCCTGATGAAGACCGCCATCCGCGACGACAACCCGGTGGTGATCTTCGAAGACAAGCTCATGTACAACGACAAGGCCCCGGTCCCCGAGGAGGAGTTCCTGATCTCCTTCGGCGAGGCCAACGTGAAGCGCGAGGGCACCGACATCACGCTGATCGGCACGTCGTCGATGGTGCAGGTCTGCGAGAAGGCCGCCGAGATCCTGGAGGCCGAGGGCATCTCGGCCGAGGTCATCGACCCGCGCACCATCGTGCCCTTGGACGAGGCGACGCTTCTGGCCTCGGCCCAGAAGACCAGCCGGGTGATCGTCGTCGACGAGGGCCACCAGAGCTACGGCGTCACCGGCGAGATCGCGAGCCGGATCAACGAGAAGGCCTTCTACCATCTCGACGCCCCGGTCCTGCGCATGGGCGCGATGGATGTGCCGGTGCCCTTCAGTCCCGCGCTCGAGGACATCACCGTGCCGACGCCCGAGGGCGTGGCCGCGCAGGCGCGCAAGCTGGTCGGACAGGAGATGATCCATGCCGCTTGAGGTCATCATGCCGGCGCTCGGCATGGCGCAGGACACCGGGCTGATCGTCTCCTGGCACAAGTCCCAGGGCGAGGCGGTGGCCGAGGGCGACGTGCTCTTCGAGGTCGAGACCGACAAGGCCACCATGGAGGTCGAAGCCCAGGGCGCGGGCTTCCTGACCGATGTGCGCGCCGAGGCCGGGGCCGAGGTGCCGGTGGGCAATGTCATCGCGGTGATCGCGGACAGCGCGGAGGCGGCGGGGGCTGGTGCATCTGACGCGAAGGCCGGGGCGTCCGGCGGATCCGACGTTGGAGCCGCTCCTGCCGCGTCCGACGACGCAAGCGGCTCCGATGCCGCCGCCGACGACGCCCTGCCCGAGGGCGCGCAGGTCATCATGCCCGCGCTCGGCATGGCCCAGGACACCGGCCAGATCGTCGCCTGGCACAAGGCCCCGGGCGATGCGGTCGCCGCCGGGGACGTGCTCTTCGAGGTCGAGACCGACAAGGCCACCATGGATGTCGAGGCGGGCCACGACGGTTTCGTCGCGGCGCTCCTGGCCGAGGCCGGGGAGGATGCCCCGGTGGGCGAGCCCATCGCCATCATCGCGGCCAGCAAACCCGACGCCCCGATCAGCCGCAGCCGCAAGGCCGGCGCGGCCTCCGCGAAGACCGCCCAACCGGCGGCAGGTGGCGCGGGCGCGGAGACCAAGCCCGCACCAAGCGTCCCCGCCAAAGCGGGCGCGGCCACTGCAGGCGCGCCTCAACCCGGTGCCGCCAAGGCAGGCGCGGCGCAATCCGCCACACCCGGCACGCAGAGCGCCGCCCCCACCGAAGGAGCACGCATCCTCGCCTCGCCCAAGGCGCGACGACTGGCGCTGGAACAGGGGCTCGACCTCGCGCGCCTCGTGCGGGCGGGCCATCCCCAGCCCTACCACGCCGCCGACATCGAGGTCTTGAAGGCCCTGCCGCCCGAGGACACCGCCCCCGCGCCCGGCGCCGCCGCCGCGACCCGCCACCTGACCGCGCGCCTCCCCGAGGAAGGCTTCTCGGCCTTCGCCGATTGGGCCGCGCGCGAGATGGGCCTCGGCGACGCGACGCAGCTACTTGCGGGCCTCGCGGGCGCCAGCCTCGACCGGGGCGCCGTCACTGTCGCGGTGGAAAGCTTCGGCGCCACAAGGGCCGTCGCGGTCCCGGGCCAGACCCTCGGGCAGATCACCGAGGCCGAGGGCGATGCCGTCCCCGACCTGATCCTGCGCGACCTGCGCTTCAGCGCGGTCCAGACCGTCACCCTCGGCGCGGAAGCCGCGCCGGTCCTGACCCTCACCCGCGAGGGCGCGGGCCTCGCGGTCACGCTGGAATGCGGCAGCGCCCAGCTGTCGGCCTCCGAGGCCGTGACCCTCCTTTCCAATTTCGCCGGTCGGCTGGAGCTGCCGCTCCGCCACCTGCTTTGACCCCGGGGAGACCCTGCATGGAATTCACCGACCTCTACATCAACGGCAGCTGGGTGCCCGGCGCCGCCAAGGACCGTTTCGACGTCATCAACCCCGCCACCGAGGAGGTGCTGGCCTCGGTCGCCTCGGCCGAGATCGCCGATGCCGACGCCGCGCTCGACGCCGCCGAGGCCGCCATGGCCGACTGGGCCGCGCGCACCCCGCGCCAACGCTCGGAAGTGCTGCGCCGCGCCTGGGAGCTAATGACCGCGCGGCTCGAGGACTTCGCCCGCTACATCACGCTGGAGAACGGCAAGGCCCGCGCCGACGCCATGGGCGAGGCCACCTATGCGGCCGAGTTCTTCCGCTGGTTCGCCGAGGAAGCGGTGCGCGCCGACGGGATGATCACCCATGCGCCCGCCTCGGGCGCGCGGATCATGGTGCAGCACAAGCCCGCGGGCCTCGCGGTGCTGGTCACGCCCTGGAACTACCCCGCCGCCATGGGCACCCGGAAGATCGCGCCCGCGCTGGCCGCCGGCTGCGCGGTGATCATCAAACCCGCCTCGGAGACGCCGCTGACCATGCTGGCGCTGATGCCGCTTCTGGAAGAGGCCGGCGTGCCGAAGGGCCTCGTCAACGTGCTGCCCTCGAAGCGCACCGGGGCGCTGGTCGATCACATGCTGCACGACCCGCGCGTGCGCGTCGTCTCCTTCACCGGCTCCACCGGGGTCGGGCGCAAGCTTCTGCATTCCGCCGCCGACCAGGTGCTGAAACCGGCCATGGAGCTTGGCGGCAACGCGCCCTTGATCGTCTTCGAGGACGCCGATCTGGACGTGGCGGTGGAAGGCGCGATGCTCGCCAAGATGCGCAACCTCGGCGAGGCCTGCACCGCGGCCAACCGCTTCTACGTGCACGAAAAGGTGGCCCGCGCCTTCACCGAGAAGTTCACCGCCGCGATGTCGGCGCTCAAGGTCGGCGACGGCAGCGATGCTTCGGTTGACGTTGGCCCGTTGGTGAACGCCCAGACCCGCGACAAGGTGGCCGACTTCGTGGCGGATGCGCTGGCCAAGGGCGCCAGGATCGAATGCGGCGGCACCACGCCCGAAGGCACCGGGTTCTTCTACCCGCCCACGGTGCTGTCGAACGTCTCCGAGGATGCCGACTGCGTGCAGGACGAAATCTTCGGCCCGGTCGCCGCAATCCAGACCTTCACCGACCAGGAGGACGTGATCCGCCGGGCCAATGACACCGAATACGGGCTGGTCGCCTATGTCTTCTCCGAGGACATGAAGCGCGCCCTGCAGGTCTGCGAGCGGCTGGATTACGGAATGGTCGGCCTGAACCGCGGCCTTGTCTCGGACCCCGCGGCGCCCTTCGGCGGCACCAAGCAGTCGGGCCTCGGACGCGAGGGCGGACACGAGGGCATGCTCGAGTTCATGGAAACCCAATACATCTCGGCAAGCTGGTAAGGAGGTGGCCATGGACAGTGTGATCGCATCCCCCTCGGTCCGGGCTTTGGCCCTGGCCAAGGGCATCGAGATCGAGGCGCTGGCCCGCGAGCTGGGCCGGACCACCATCGGCCGCGAGGATGTCGAGGGCGGGGGCTCGGGCTCGGGCGCGCCTCAAGCCTCCGGCGGCCCCGACCCCGCCGTTACGGCCTACTGGGACGTCGACCACGCCGCCTACGGCCCGGTCACCGAGGAGCCGATGAGCCGCTTCGCCCAAGTGGCGGCGGCCAACCTCTCGGCCGCGCATACGGCGATCCCGCAGGTCACCCATCATGACCGCGCCGAGGTCACCGCGATCGAGGCCCTGCGCAAGCGGCTCAAGCCCGAGGCCCAGGCGCGCGGCGTGAAGCTGACCGCCCTGGCCTTCCAGGTCATGGCCCTGGCGCGCGCCTTGCGCGAGTTCCCGCGCTTCAATGCCTCGCTCTCGCCCGACGGCAAGCGGCTGATCCTGAAGGATTACGTGCACATCGGTGTGGCCGTGGACACCGCCCATGGGCTCATGGTGCCGGTGATCCGCGACGCCGACAAAAAGCGGCTCTGGCAGATCGCGGCGGAGATCGCGGATCTCGCCGGCCGCGCCCAGGCCCGCAAGCTCGGCCCCGAGGAGATGGGTGGCGCCTCGATGAGCGTCACCAGCCTCGGCGGCATCGGCGGCATCGGCTTCACCCCGATCGTGAACCCGCCCGAAGTGGCGATCCTGGGCATCACCCGGGTCGAGACGGTGACGGTCTGGGAAGGCGAGACCCCGCGCCCGGTGGACATGGTGCCGCTTGATCTGAGCTACGATCACCGGGTGATCAATGGCGCCGATGCGGCGCGCTTCCTGCGCTACCTCGGCGGGCTCATCGCCGATCCGCGCCGCTTGATGGTCTGAGGGCTCGGGCCTTCCCGGGGGTCCCGGGTCTTGGGTGCCCCTCATGGGCGGCCCGGCCTCCGCGAAGCGCGGGTTCGGCAGGGGGCTCCTCCAAGCCGGACCCCGAGGGCGGGCAGCGCGCGTTCTCCCAGCGCCGCCCGTTTTCTTTTGGCGGGTTTGCCTTTGAGGTCATTGGCGCAGCGGGCACCTTCCGAAGCGCCGCGAGGCCAAGTCGCGCGGTCCCTCGAGGACCTTGGCCCCTCATCTCCGCCCACCCCTCACTTCCCTGGTCAGGTCCGGTCCCTCAGCGGGCCGCCCTGCGCCCCGTGCCCGAAACCCCCTCACCCGATGAAATCCGCCCGCCGCTCCAGGAGGCTCTCGTAGAGGAAATCCACCAGGAGCCGCACCCGCGCCACCCGGCGCAGGTCGCCGTGCATCAGAACCCAGGTCGCGCGGCTCTGGTCGAGCGCCGTGCCCGGCACCCGTTGCAGCTCGGGAAAGACGCTGGGCACCCAGGCGGCGAGGAAGCTCATGCCCGCCCCGGCCCGCGCCAGGTGCAGATGCATCGCCGGGTCCGGGATCGCGTGGCGGACCCGCGCGCGCGGAAAGGGCGAGGCGGCGATCATCGCCTCGAGCTCGGGCACCGGGCCGTAGCCGAGCCAGGTCAGCCCCTCGCCGCGCGGGCCCGCGTCATGCAGCGCCCGATCGATGTAGCTGCGCGCCGCGAAGACCCCGATGGAGAGCGGGAAGAGCTTGCGCCCCACCGCGTCGCCCGAGACCTCGCGGACATGGCGGATCGAGACGTCGGTCTCGCCGCGCTCGATCGAGTCGGTCTCGTAGGAGAGCCGCATCTCCAGGTGGATCTCGGGGTAGAGCGCGAGGAACTCGCCCAGCACCGGGGCCAGGAGGTAATGCGCGGTCATCGGATCGGCGGAGAGCCGGATGCGCCCGGAGGCCGCGCTGTCGAGCCCGCGCACCGCGTTGAAGCCCTGGCGCAGCGCCGCCTCGGCCTCGAGCGCCTGCGGCAGGAGCCGCCGCCCGGCAGCCGAGAGCGTCAGCCCCCCGGCGCTGCGGCGAAAGAGCGTCACGCCGAGCTGCGCCTCGAGCCCCTCGATCTGGCGGCGCAGGGTCGCATGGGTGCCGCCCTGCGCCTCGGCCGCGCCGCGCAGGGAGCCCGCCCGCGCCACGGCCAGGAAGGCCGGCAGAGATTTCCAATCGATCATGCGGATCAATTTTGAACCATAGCGGCGCGTTTGCGGCAATAGGCGGAATGATGGCGCACCGCTATTTCGGGATCACGGCACTGGTGTCACAGGAAAGGAGACCCCCATGGCTGCCACACTATCCGCCTGGCGCATCGACCGATACGGCCCGCCCGAGGTCCTGCGCCCCGAGACCGCGCCCCTGCCCACCCCCGGCCCGCGCGAGATCCTGATCCGCATCCGCGCCTCGGCGGTGACGCGCGCCGACGGCATGATGCGCGCCGGGCGCCCGCGCTTCGCGCGGCTTTTCCTGGGCCTCGGGCGGCCGCGCCAGAACCGCTCGGGCACCGGGCTCTCGGGCGAGGTCTGGGCCGTCGGCGCCGAGGTCACCCGCTTCGCTCCGGGCGACGCGATCTTCGGCGAGGCGGGCATGCGTTTCGGCGCCAACGCGAGCCACATCTGCCTTGAGGAGTCCGGCGTGCTGATGCCCAAGCCCGACTGGCTGTCGCACCAGGACGCGGCGGTTCTCTGTGACGGGCCGCTGACCTCCTGGCACTTCCTGCAGGGGCTGGGCGGCTTGCACGTGGGCCAGCGGGTGCTGGTCCTGGGCGGCGCCGGCAGCCTCGGCAGCGCGGCGGTGCAGATCGCCCGCGCCGCCGGCGCGGAGGTGAGCGCCACGGCGGGCCCGCGCAACCAGGCGCTGTTGCTGGAGCTCGGGGCCGATCACGCAATCGACTATACGAGTCGGTCCTTGGAGACGGGTGCCGCACGCTACGACGTGATCTTCGACACGCTGGGCGTCAGCAGCTTCCGCGCAATGAAGGGCCAGCTCGCGGAGGGCGGGCGCTACCTCTGCCCGGTGCTGAGCCTGCCCTTGCTGGCGGCCAGTTTGGGGAGCCGGTTGGTCGGTGGAAAGCGCGCCTTGTTCGCCGCGGCGGGGCTGCTGCCGCCCGAGGTGCTCAGGGGCTATCTCGGCGAGGTGCTGGGGTTGCTCGATGAGGGCGCGTTGGTGCCGCTCCTCGACCGGGTCTACCCGCTGAGCGACCTTGTCGAGGCGCATCGGCACATGGAGACCGGCCACAAGCGCGGGAACGTGGTGGTGGTGTGAGGGGTAGCCCCGGGCCGGAGTCGGGGCCGGGAACGGGCCAAGTTGCGCGCTCCCCAACAGTTGAAGCGCCCCACCACCAAGCAGCGCCCCAACCCGGTC
Source organism: Roseivivax sp. (assembly GCF_054552075.1). Taxonomy (NCBI): domain Bacteria; kingdom Pseudomonadati; phylum Pseudomonadota; class Alphaproteobacteria; order Rhodobacterales; family Roseobacteraceae; genus Roseivivax; species Roseivivax sp. The sequence continues at coordinate 21,144 of NZ_JBTOLZ010000003.1, read as the reverse complement.
GACACCTGCACCGACAGAGGGCGCGCGCCGGACCGGGGGCCGGCGCTGCTGACCTCCGAGCGAGGTGCTTTATCTAGGCAAGGTCAGGACTAGGGAAGAACTATGCGCACCACTCACAAGAGCGCCGGCCCAAGGGGCCGGTCCGGCGCGCGCCCGGCACCTTCGGTGCTATTCGGGCGCAAGGGGGGGCGCGTGGGTAGATGTGCTTGGTCGGCTATTCCGGGGGGAGACGCGCGGGGTGCAGTGGTGTTCTGAAGTTCGGCCTTTGGTCCAGCTCTGCAAGAGCACCCCTTTCACAAGCCCCCCTCCACCGCACCAACCCAGCCCCCCTCACCCGTCCTCCGTCCACCGCCGCACGTGGTCCATGTGGATGTCGAACAAATCCAGCGCCCGCCCGACCGACTGATCCACCATCTCCATCAGCGTCTTCGGCTTGCTGTAGAAAGCCGGAACCGGCGGCATCACGATGGCGCCGTTGCGGGTCGCCTGCTCCATCAGCGCGATATGGCCCGGATGCAGCGGCGTCTCGCGGAACATCAGGACCAGCCGGCGGCGCTCTTTCAGGCAGACGTCGGCGGCGCGCGGGATCAGCTCTCCGGCGTTGCAGGTGGCGATATTCGACAGGGTCTTCACCGTGCAGGGCGCCACCAGCATCCCCGCGGTCTGGAACGAGCCCGAGGACAGCGAGGCGCCGATGTCGCGGTGACTGTAAAGCACATCCGGCAGCGCCTTCATCTCCTCCTGGGTCATGTCGACCTCGTCCTGGGCGGTGCGGAAGGCCGAGGGCGAGATGATCGCATGGGTCTCGATCCCCGGCACCTCCCGCAGGAGCTGCAGGGCGCGGATGCCGTAGATCACCCCCGAGGCGCCGGTGATCGCCACGATCAGCCGCTTCCGGCGGTCACCTTGCGTCATCATTCCTCTCCCCTCAGCGCGGCCCAGACCCGGGCCGGGGTCGCCGGCATGTCCAGGTGTCTGACCCCGCGCGCCCCGAGCGCATCGACCACCGCGTTCACCGCGGCGGCCAGCGCGCCCACCGTCCCGGCCTCGCCCGCGCCCTTGGCGCCAAGCGGGTTGGCGGCAGTGGGCACCGGGTGGGTCAGCACCGTGATCCCAGGAATATCGTCAACCCGCGGCACCGCGTAGTCCATGAAACTCGCCGAGAGCAATTGCCCGGTTTCTGTGTCGTAGGCGACATCCTCGAGCAGCGCCTGGCCGAGGCCCTGGGCGACGCCGCCGGCGATCTGGCCCTTGACCAGCATCGGGTTGATCACCGTGCCCACGTCGTCGACCACGGTGTAGCGATCGAGCCTGACCTGCCCGGTCTCGGGGTCGATCTCGACCTCGCAGAGGTGGCAGCCGTTGGGGAAGGTCGCGCCCTCGGCATGGGCGTTGACCTCGGTGTCGAAATCGCGCTTGGCATGGGCCAGGGCCTCGAGGAAGGAGACCGCGCCGCCGCCCTCGGCGCGGAACATCCCCGCCTCGAAACTCAGGGCCGCCTCGGGCACCTCCAGAAGCGTCGCGGCGGCCGGGCGGGCGGCCTCCTCGGCCTCTGCCATGGCCTGCCAGAGCGCGGTGCCCACCGCGGTCAGGCTGCGCGAGCCGAAGGTGCCGGTGCCCTGCGGCACCACGCCCGTGTCGCCGGTCAGGATCTCCACCGCCTCCGGGTCGAGGCCGAGCCGCTCGCACAGGAGCTGCCGGAAGGCGGTCTCGTGTCCCTGCCCGGAGCTGCAGGAGCCCAGCGCCAGCCGCCCGCTGCCCTGCGCCCCGATCGAAAGCCGGGCGTATTCGGAATGCGGCTTCTTCACCGGCCCGCCCGCAATCTCGATCGGCATGCTGAGGCCGATGCCGCGCAGCCGCCCCCGCGCCTCGGTCTCGGCGCGGCGCGCGGCGAAGCCCGCCCAGTCCCCGGCCTCGAGCGCGTGGTCGAGCACCCCGGCGAAATCGCCGCTGTCGTAGACCCAGCCAAGCGGCGTCTCGTAGGGCAGAGCCTCGGGCGGGATCAGGTTCATCTGCCGCAGCGCCACCCGGTCGTGGCCGGTCTCGGCGGCGGCGATGTCGAGGATGCGCTCGATGATATAGGTCGCCTCGGGCCGGCCCGCGCCGCGATAGGGCGCGACATGCAGGCAGTTGGTATAGACCCCGTCGATCACCACCCGGATCGCGGGCGTGCCGTAGACCCCGGCCAGCCCCGCCACATTGGCGACCGGCGGATGCGTCGTGGCGGGGCCCAGCACCGCGCCCATGGCCGCGGTGATGCCCACGTCGAGCGCCAGGATCCGGCCCTCGGCATCGAGCGCCAGCGCCACGTCGGCCCATTGGTCGCGGGCATGGGCGTCGGACATGAAGGATTCCGTGCGGCTGGCCTGCCAATGCACGGCCCGCCCGCTGCGCCGCGCCGCCCAGAGCGCCAGCGCGTATTCACCGTAGCCCGCGTTCTTCATCCCGAAGGAGCCGCCGGTATCGGCCGAGACCACGCGCAGCGCCCCCGGCTCGACGCCGAGGATCGGGGCCACGTCCGAGGCCACCCGGTGCGGGGTCTGGGTGCCGGTGTCGAGCCGGTAGCCCTCGCCTTCGGAATAGCGCGCGATCACTTCGCGGGGTTCGAGCGCAACGGCGGTCACCCGGTTGATGCGGAGCCGCGCGCGGGTCACATGGGCGGCCTCCTCGAAGGCCCCCGCGACCGCCGCGCCGTCGCCCTTCCCGACGCGGAAACAGTGGTTGTCGGGCAGCTCGGGCCAGACCTTCGGCGCGTCCTTCTCCAGGGCCGCGAGGGGGTCGATCACCGCCGCGCGGTCCTCGAAATCGAGAAGGATCGCCTCGGCGGCATCCTCGCCCGCCGCCCGGCTCTCGGCCAGAATCACCGCGATGGGCTGGCCCACGTAATGCACCGAGCCCGTGGCCAAGGGCAGCACAAGCGGCACCCGCATCTCGCCACCATCGGGGCCGGGGTGATGCAGCCGGGGCAGCATCGGGCCAAGCCCGTCCTCGGCCTGCTCCTCGGCGGTCAGCACCGCGACCACGCCGGGCATCCCGCGCGCCTCCTCGGCATCGAGCGCGGTGATCCGCCCCGCCGCCACGGGCGCGCGCAGGATCACCATCTCGAGCGCGCCCTCGGGCACCCGGTCGCCGGTGTAATCGCCCTGCCCCCTCAGGAAGCGGTCATCCTCGACCCGCACCTGCGACCGACCGATTTTCCACATGAGCTCCACCAATCCCCGGAGGCCCTGCCCCCGTCATACACGCGTCCCCTTGCGGGCCGCCACTTGCAAAGCATATCGTCATACATTAAGACATACAACATTCGCGGTGGAATGGATTATGGCGCAATGACCGAGCAGAAAAAGGGCGGAATCCCGACCCCGGAGGGTGGCAGCAGACCCGCCGGCCCCTGCACCGATCTGCCCGAGGGCTGGGCCTATGACGAAGGCGCCTCGGGCATCGGGCCGCTCTCGGTCGAGCTCTTCCGCAATATCGGCAAGCCCCTGAAACGGCGCGAGGATCACCGCCTCGTCACCGGCAAGGGACGGTTTACCGACGATTTCACCCGGCCCGGCCAATGTTTCGCCGCCATGGTCCGCTCGCCCTATCCGCACGCGCGGATCGGCGGCATCGACGCCAGCGCGGCGCTCGAGCTGCCGGGCGTCGTCGCGGTGCTGACGGGCTCGGACGCCGAGGCCGACGGGCTGGGCCCGATCCCGCACAACCCCGTGCCCTCGACCCGCTTCGACGTGAAGCTGCGCGCCCCCGACGGCAGCATGCCCTTCATCGGTCCGCATGTCCTTCTGCCGACCGACAAGGCCCGCCACGTCGGCGAGGCCGTCGCCGTGGTCATCGCCGAGAGCAAGGGCGCCGCCGAGGATGCCGCCGAACTGGTCGAAGTGGACTGGGAAGAGCTGCCGCATGTGGCCGACAGCCTCGAGGCGATCACCGACAGCGCCCCGCGCGTCTGGGAGGAGACCGCGAAGAACACGCTGGTCGACAGCAGCTTCGGCGACCAGGCCGCGGTCGATGCCGCCTTCGCCGCCGCCGCCCATGTCGCCAAGGCGGAGTTCCACATCAACCGCGTCACCGCCGTCACCATGGAGCCACGCTCGGCGCTGGCCGATTACGACGCCGAGAGCGGCCGCTCCACGCTTTACGCCGGCAGCGGCGGCGCGGTGCGGCAGAAGCGCGAGCTGGCACAGGTGCTGGGCATCCCGCAGGAGGACCTGCGCGTCCTCTCCTACGACGTCGGCGGCAACTTCGGCGCGCGGAACCGGGTCTACGTGGAGTTCGGGCTGGTGCTCTGGGCCTCGCGGCGGCTGAAGCGGCCGGTGAAATACACCGCCACCCGCTCCGAGGCCTTCCTGACCGACTACCAGGGCCGCGACCTGCACAGCCGGGTCGAACTGGCGCTCGACGCCGACGGGCGCTTCCTGGCGCTTCGGGCCGACAACATCTCGAACGTCGGCGCGCGCTGCGTCTCGCTTTCGCCGCTCTCCAAGGGCTCGGGGCTGATCACCGGCTCCTATCACATTCCCCATGCGCATCTGCGCGCCCGTGCGGTCTTCACCAACACCATGTGCACCCAGGCCTACCGCAGCTCGGGCCGGCCCGAGGTCACCTATGCCATCGAGCGGCTGGTCGACATCGCCGCCGAGGAGATGGGCATCGACAAGATCGCCCTGCGCCGCCGCAACCTCGTGCCGCCCGGGGACATGCCCTACCGCAACGCCGTGGGCTCGATCTACGACAGCGGCCAATACGAGGCCAACATGGACCGCGCCATGGCGATCTTCGACTGGAGCGCCATCGAGACCCGCCGGGCCGAGGCCGCGGGGCGCGGCAAGCTCCTGGGCGTGGGGCTGGCGAACTACGTCGAAAGCTCGATCGGCACGCCCAAGGAACGCGCCGAGATCACGCTGTCGCCCGACGGGCGGATCGAGGTGGTGATCGGCACCCAGCCCTCGGGCCAGGGCCACGAGACCTCCTTCGCGCAGGTGGTGGCCGACATGCTGCAGACCCCGGTGGAACGGGTGCGCATCGTGATCGGCGACACCGACAAGGTGAGCCTTGGCGGCGGCTCGCACTCGGGCCGCTCGATGCGGCACGCGGGCACCGTCATGGCCATGGCCTCGGCCGATCTCCTGCGCCTGGCGCGGGAGCGCGCCGCCGAACGGCTGGGCCTGCCGCCCGAGGATCTGAGCTTCGAGGGCGGCGCCTTCTCGGGCCGCGAGACCAACCGCTCGGTCACCCTGGCGGAGCTGTCGACCGAGGAGGATCCGCTCTTCGCCGCGCGCACCAACGAGATGCACGCCCCGGTCTTTCCCAATGGCACCGCCATCTGCGAGGTCGAGATCGACCCGGTGACCTGCCAGATCGGGATCACCCGCTACGCCTCGATCGACGACGTGGGCCGCTGCATCAACCCGCTGATCGTGCACGGCCAGAGCCATGGCGGCATCGCCCAGGGCGTCGGCCAGGCGATGTGGGAGAACTGCGCCATCGACCCCGAAAGCGGCCAGCCGCTGTCGGGCTCGCTAATGGACTACGGCATGCCGCGCGCCGACAATCTGCCCTTCTACGACTGCGAGATCGCCGAGGTGCTCTCGCCCACCAATCCCTTCGGCATCAAGGCCGGCGGCGAGGGCGGCACCACGCCGGCCTTGGCCACCGTCACGCTGGCGGTGCTGGATGCGCTGCGCGCGCAGGGGGTGCGGGACATTTCCATGCCGATCACGCCGCAGCGGATCTGGCAGGCGCTGAGTGACGCCGGCGCGACAGCTTTCGACAGGGAGACCGCAGAGACATGACCGCCCCGCGCCACAAGACCCGCGTGATCGCCTTCCCGGGCGCCCCGAACCTGCCGATCTTCGCCGCCCTGGAAGAGGGCTTCTTCGCCGAGCGCGACCTGGCCGTCGAGATCGAGCTGACGCCCTCGAGCATCTACCAGGCCGAAGAGGTCGCGGCGGGCAACTTCGACGTCGCCATGACCGCCTTCGACAACGTCGTGGCCTATTCCACCGGCCAGGGCGCCGCCGGGCCCGGGATCGATCCGGCCTATGTGGCTGTCATGGGCGCGACCCAGCTCGAACTGTCCTTTGTCACCGCCCCCGAGATCACCCGCTTCGCGGATCTGCGCGGACGCAGCATCGCGCTCGACGCCAAGGACACGGGCTTTGCCTTCGTGCTCTCGGAGATGCTGGAACGCGCGGGCCTCGCCCCGGGCGAGACCGACTACGTCGCCGTCGGCGCCACGCCCCAGCGCTGGCAGTCGGTGCAGGCAGGCACCCATGTCGGCACGCTGACCATCGAGCCCTTCACCACGCTGGCGACCCGCGCGGGCTTCCAGGTCCTGCAGAAATCGACCGACATCCTGCCCGCCTACCAGGGCGGCGTCATGGCCGCGAACCGGGGCTACCGCGAGGCCCAGCCCGAGGCGCTCTCGGCCTATATGCGCGGCTATCTGGCCGGGCTCGACTGGGTGCGCCGCCCGGAGAACCGCGAGGCCGCCGCCGCGCATCTGCAAAAGCACATGCCCGCGATCAAGCCGCAGGCGGTGGCGCCGGTCATGGCAAGCCTGCTCGATCCGCGCTCGGGGCTGACCCCGGAAGGCGCGATCCTGCCCGAGGGCATGGCCTGTGTCCTCGACCTTCGAAGCCGGCATGGCTCGGGCGGGGCGCTGTCCGAGGACATCGCGCCTTACATCGACCTCTCCCTCTGGGAGGAAATCCGCAAGGGAGCGCCCGCATGAGCCAGAGCGAGATCGCCATCACCGTGAACGGCACCGAGCGCCGCGCCGAGGTCGAGGACCGGCTCTTGCTCGTGGACTTCCTGCGCGAGCACCTTGGTCTGACCGGCACGCATGTGGGCTGCGACACCTCGCAATGCGGCGCCTGCACGGTGATCCTCGACGGCCAGGCGGTGAAAAGCTGCACGGTTCTGGCCGTCATGGCCGAGGGCGCCGATATCCGCACCATCGAGGGGCTGGCCGAGGGCGAGAGCCTGCACCCCATGCAGGAGGCCTTCTGCACCCATCACGCCCTGCAATGCGGCTTCTGCACCCCGGGGATGATCATGGCGGCGGTCAACCTGGTCGACCGGCACGGCCCGGATGTCGACGCCGAGACGGTGCGCCACCAGCTCGAGGGCAACCTCTGCCGCTGCACCGGCTACCACAACATCGTCAAGGCGGTGCTCGCGGCGGCGGGCGCGCAGAAGACCCCGGCGGAGTAAGGCGCGATGATGTATCCCTTCTCCTACCACCGCGCGCGCACGCTGGACGAGGCCCGCGCCTATTTCGAGGGCGGCGAGGATGCGGCCTATCTCTCGGGCGGGCATTCGCTTTTGCCGACCATGAAGAACCGGCTCGCGGCACCCGACCGGCTGGTGCATCTCGCGGCGATCCCCGAGCTTCGGGGCATCATGCGCGCGGGCGACCGGTTGTCGATCGGCGCCGCCGAGACCCATGCCGCCGTGGCCGCCTCTCCCGAGGTGCGCGGGGCGATCCCGGCGCTGGCGGCGCTCGCCGGGTCGATCGGCGATCCGCAGGTGCGCCATCGCGGCACGATCGGCGGCTCGCTTGCCAACAACGACCCGGCGGCGGATTACCCCGCCGCTGCGCTGGCCCTCGACGCGGTGATCGAGACCTCGGAGCGCGCGATCTCGGCGGACAACTTCTTCCAGGGGATGTTCACCACGGCGCTCGACGAGGGCGAGATCATCACCCGCGTCACCTTCACGGTCCCGGACAGCGCGGGCTACGCCAAGATGCGCAACCCCGCCTCGCGCTACGCGCTGGCGGCGAGCTTCGTCGCCCGGGGGCCGGATGGCGTGCGGCTGGCGATCACCGGGGCGGGCAACAACGGCGTCTTCCGCTGGTCCGAGGCCGAGGCGGCGCTGGCCTCCCGCTTCGAGCGCGGGGCGCTGGCGGGGCTGGCGCTCGATCCCGGGGACATGATGTCGGACATGCACGCCGACGCGCGCTACCGGGCGCATCTCTGCGCCGTGGCAAGTGCCGAGGCGGTGGGCCATCAGGGGAAGCTGACGCTGCTTTGAGAGGGCGTGGGCCGGTTCAAGGGCGCGTCTCCTGTCGCGCCCGCCAATGCCTGTGCGTTGGGTCAGAGCACCTCGCGCGTGGCCGCAGACCGCCCCGCTCTCTCAGCCGCTCGCCACCGCGTCCCGCTAGTTGGCCTCCGCCGCCTCAAGAAGCGGCGCAAGCAACGCCTCGGGCACCTCGGCCCTTTCCGCGAAATAGGCAACCGCCAGCGCGAGGTTGCGGGCCGCATCGCCCTGCCCCTCTGCCTCGGGCTGCGCCGCGGCCCATTCGGCCAGCCGCACCATCTCGATCTTCTCGGCGGAGAGCTCGGCGCGCTTGATCTCGCTCCGCAGCGCCTCGGTCGTATCCGAAGGTGCGGGCGCGGGGCCGGACTTCAGCCGCCGTCGGAGCGCGCGGAGCGGCTGGACCATCTCGGCGCGCCAATCGGCCACCACGCCGTCGAGCGCCGCCATGGCTGCCGCATCGAGCGCCCGCCCCCGGCGCCCCATCCAGAGCGCGGTGAGCAGGACCGGCACATCCGCGCCGAAGCGGTCCTGCAGTTCGAGACAGGCCGCCGAGACGCCAGACGCCCCGTAGACCGCCAGGGCGAAACGCCAGAGATCCTCGGCGGGGCTATCCGCGTCCGACATCCGCCCGGCCCTATTCGGCGAAGCCCAGCGCCGATCTCGCGGCGTTGTCGACATGGGCGCGGGCGGCGGTCCGCACCGCGTCCACGTCGCGGGCCAGAAGCGCTTTCTTCAGGGCGGCGATCTCCTCGATCGACTGGCTCTGGCGCTCCTTGCGCACCACCGAGCGGCTGCGGAGCTGCGCGGTGCGCAGCGTCAGCCGGCCCAGGAGCTCGCGCGCGATGCGGTTGTCGGCGCAGTCGCAGATGAAATCGTAAAGCGCCCGCTTGGCGTCCACGATGGCGACGAAATCGCCGCTCTCGTAGGCGGTGATGATGTCGTCGCAGAGCGTCTCGGCCTCGGAGAGCGCCTTGCCGTCGGCGGCATCCAGGAACTGCTCGAAGACCAGCGCCTCGATGTCGGCGCGGATGCGGTAGATGTTCTCGGCGTCGCGGCGCGAGATCTTCACCACGGTCAGCCCGCGTGCGCCGAGCTGGGCCACCACGCCCTCGGCCTCGAGCTCGCGCAGGGCCTCGCGCAGCGAGGTGCGGCTGACGCCGAGCTGCTCGCAGAGGTCCTTCTCGACCAGCCTCTCGCCGGGCTGCAGCTGTCCCCGCTCGATGGCCCGGCGCATGGATTCGATGATCTTGGCGCGCAGCGGAGCCGCTTCGAACTGGATGGGGGACAGCCGCCCCGAGTTGGTCTCCGCCATGGTCCACGTCCTCCAATGATGCGGCCCGAGAGGGCGCTAGCGCGCCCGCCGGCCGGCTCTTTTCTTCACGGCCCCGAACACCAGGGGCGCCATCAGCACGATCATGCTGATCCGTAACAGGTGATGACTGGCCACGTAGGCAATATCGGCATCCATCGCCAGCGCGACCAGGCTCATTTCCGCCAGCCCCCCCGGAGAATAGGCCAGGATCACCTGTTCGAGCGTCTGATTGAACATGCCGAAGAGCAGCAGCGCAAAGCCGAAGGTGATCGCCAGCATCAGGACTGTTGCACCGATGCTGAGCCCGATGGCCCGCAGGATGGTCCCGGGCGCGGCGCCCACGAAGCGGCAGCCGATGATCGTGCCAAGAAAGACCTGCGCGACGATCACCAGCTCCTGCGGCGGCGGGCTGGCGGTGAGCCCGCCGAGATGCACCGCCGCGCTGACGATCATCGGGCCGAGGAGCATCGGCGCCGGCAGCCGCAGGTATTTGCCAAGCGCGTAGCCCGCGACGCCGGCGAGGAACAGGATCACCAGCTCGCTGCCCGGGATCTCGGCGAAAGGCGTGCCGAACTGCGAGCGGTCCGAGAGGTCGACGCCCTGGATCAGCCGGAACCAGACCGCGACCAGCGCCACCACGATGACGATGCGGCTGGCATGGGCCAGCGCGATGGCGCGGTCGTCGCCGCCCATCTCCTTGCCGACGATCATCATCTCGTTGAGCCCGCCGGGCATCCCGGCGAAATAGGCGGTCGGCAGGTCGAAGCCGCCGACCCAGCGGTAATAGGGAATGACCACCGCCCCGCTGATCGCGATATAGAGCCCCAGGAACAGGAAGGAGAGCGTCCATAGGCCGAGCTGATCGAGGATCTCGGGCGTGAAGCCCGAGCCCAGCATCACCCCGATCACCACGACCACATAAGGCCGGACCCGCACCGGCGAGGCGACCGGAAGCCGGCCGATCGCCGCCAGCGTGTTGACGATCATCGCCCCCAGCATCCAGGGCAAGGGCAGCGTCAGCCAGTAGAAGACCGCCCCCGCCGCCGCGCCGAGCGCAAGCGCAAAGAGGATCTGCGGCAGCCCCCGCGCGGGGCCGCCCCCGGCCCCCGGCGGGCCCGCGGCTTTGGCGGCTGCCTCGCTCACCCTTCGATGTCGCGAACCGGCGTTTCGGGCTTCATGCCGCCCCGCTGGCGCCCCTCGGTCACCCGGCCGTTGTCCTCCCAGTCGCCGGCGACGGCGCGGTCGGCGTAGTCCGACCAGAGGTCGGACCAGTCACCCAGCTCGTAGCCGTGCCAGGGCGGCTGCGGCGTCAGGCGCGGCAGCTGCAGCTCTTCCCAGATCTGCCGGGCGCGCGTCATGTAGGGCTCGCGCGGGAGCGCCAAGGGCGGCATGGCAGCCTTCAGCGTGGCGTCGATCATCAGCGTCGAATCCGCGCCGCTCCGCCCCGATTTCGGGCCGTGCCCGCCCGAGCGGTAGGGCGTCACATGCAGGTCGGTCGAGAGGTTGGCGCGATAGGCGATCGACCAGAAGATCGCATCGGCGTTGTTGGGCTCGATGTCCTCGGAGACGGCGATGACCACCTTGCCGCATTGCGCCTGCAGTGCCGCCGCCCCCTGCAGCCCGCGCCAGACCTCGGTCTGCGGCGCGCTGCGGTCGAACTGCAGGAAGATCACCTTGCGGATATTGGTCAGGGGCTCGTGCATGACGACCCGGGTGATGCCCTTCACGTTCAACACGTTTTTCAGATGCTCGAAGTAGAGCGGCTCATAGGCGACCTTCTTCAGCGTCGAGCTTTCGCTGGGCGTGACCTGGCTGACGATGGAGACGAAGACCGGCTTCTTCTTCGTGGTGATCGCGGTCACCTGCATCGACATGTTGAAATCCTCGAGCGCCACGTGCCCGTGGCTTTCGCCGAAGGGCCCCTCGGGTTCGAGGTAGTCGATGGCGATCTCGCCCTCGATCACGATCTCGGCGTCGGCGGGCACCTCGAGGTCGACGGTCTTGCAGGCCACGGTGCGCACCGGCGCGCCGATCAGCCCGCCGGCCACGGCCATCTCGTCCTGGTCGATCGGCAGCTTCTGCGGCCCGGTGAACAGCACCGCCGGCGCGCAGCCGATGACGATGGCCACGGGCATTTTCTCGCCGCGTTCCTTGTATTTCAGCCAGTGCTGGTAGCCGCCCGCCCCGCCGAGGCGGCTGGCCATGCGCACGCCCAGCCGGTCGCGGGCCTTCAGCTGGCCGCGGTATGTGCCCATGTTGCGGATGCCCGACTCGGGGTCCTTGGTCACCACCAGCGTCGCGGTGAGATAGGGCGCGGCGTCGAAGCCCGGGGTCGAGATCGGCACCGGCAGCGCCGCGAGGCCGCCGCCCTCGCGGGTCAGGTCCGCGCCGGTCATCACCACCTCCTGGCAGGGCGCCTCGGTGACCACCTCGGGCGGGATCGGGTTCTGCATGGCGCGCACCCAGACCTCGCCGATCTCCTCGACCGGAACGCCGAGCCCGGCGGCATAGATCTCGGGGTTGGCGGCCAGGGCGCCCACGGTCACCGGGATGTCGTAGGAGCGGCCCTTGCCGTCGGTCACATCGGTATAAAGGAAGGCCTTGCGGTCCTCGGCGGGGATGCCGCCCTGGAACTGCCACCGCGCCAGCGGGTGCAGCTCGCTGTCCTTGTCGATGGGGATTTCGATCCGCTGCAGGAGGCCCTTTTCCTCCAGCCGCGAGAGATGATCCTGAAGATCCATGGGGGCCCGGGTCCCCTGCGCATTCGACATCGTGGTCCACCGTCACTGAAGCGCCGCCTGCAGGATCTGCAGCGGCGCATGTCCGTCAATAGACCGGCCAGCGGATGGGGAACACCCGCTGGCCGGCGTCTCTCAGTTGGCCTCTTCGGCGTCCGAGGTGTCGATGGCCGCCTTCACGTCGGCCAGGAGCTCGTCGCTGGCGCCCATGATCTCGGCCATGACCGCTTCCATGTCCTCACCCGAGGCGGGGTTGATGATCGCCGAGCGCTGTTCGGCGGCGGCGAGGAAGTCCTCGTCGGTGATCATCGCCTGGAAGGCGGCGCGCAGCCCCTCGATCACCGCCTCGTCGGTGTCGGGGTGCACCATCATCGAGCGCCCGATCGGCGCCGAGGCCCCGAGGTAGCGCAGCACCGCCTTGTCGGCGGGATCTTCGGCCAGGTCCTGCATGAGCGGCACGTCCTGCAGGTCGGGATCACGCTCGAGCCCGGTCTGCACGACCACCTTCAGGGTGCCGTCGCCGAGGTCGGCGGGGTCCGAGACGAAGGAGGCCCAGTTCTGCGAGAGCATGTCGGCCTCGCCGCGCAGCGCCGCGAGCACGGTCGCCTGCGAGCCGTCGTAGCCGCAGATCAGCCGCAGGTTCAGCCCGGCGGCGTTCTTTAGCGCCGCGGCCTGCTGGGCCGAGCGGGCGTTGCGGCCGGTGCAGGCCACGATCACCTCGGTCTCGCGCATCTCCTCGGCCGAGGAGACCTTGTCGGCGCGCACCGCGAAGGCCGCATTGGCGGTGGAGAATCGCCCGATGTAGCGGAAATCGGCGGCGTCCCAGCTGGCCGCGTCGGGACGCAGGTGCTGGATGTGGCCGAGGCTGTCGGGGAAGATCCCCACTGTCAGCCCGTCGGGGTCGGTGTTGTTGAGGAAGAAGGCCGCGCCCTTGCGCCCGCCCCCGCCCGGCATGTGCTGCACGATGACATTGGGATTGCCGGCGATGTGCTCTCCCATGAATTCCGCGGCCAGCTGGGCGTATAGATCATAAGAGCCGCCCGGCGGGTGGCCGATCATGATGGTCAGCGTCTCGCCCTCGTAGATCTCCTCGAGAGATTGCGCCGCGGCAGTCTGCGGCACCCAGGCCGCGGTCGCCGCGACGGCCCCGACCATGGTGGCTGCGCGAAGAATTCGTCCGAAGTTCATATCACTCCTCCCAGTTATGATCACCGCGAACGAGGCCCCTCCGGCCCCTTGCGGCGCGAACCCATCCGGGGCGCGCCAGGGCCCGCCACAAATCGGTTGTAAGTCATATTGTCATACATTATACGGAAATGCAATCGACCAGGCGATCCTGCGGGGAGGCAGGACCCGGGCTTCGATTAAAGGGAGGATATCGCATGATCGAAGCGGCACTCGACGCGCTCCTGATCATCACCGACCCCTCGCGACTGGTCTTCGTCGCGCTGGGCACGGTCCTGGGGCTGATGATCGGGGTGATCCCCGGCATCGGCGGTCTGGTCGGACTGGCGCTTCTGTTGCCCTTCACCTTCTCCATGGACCCCTACACCGCGCTGGCCTTCCTGGTCGGCGTGCAGTCGGTGACCACCACGTCCGACACGATTCCGGCGGTCCTCTTCGGGGTGCCGGGCACGACCGGCTCGGCGGCGACGGTGCTCGACGGGCACCCGATGGCCAAGAAGGGCCAGGCCGGGCGGGCCTATGGGGCGGCCTTCACCGCCTCGGTCTGCGGCGGGCTCTTCGGGGCGGTGGTGCTGGCGATCTCGATCCCGATCCTGCGGCCCTTCATCATGGCGATCGGCACGCCGGAGCTTCTGGTGATCTGCCTTCTGGGCCTGACGCTGGTCGTCTCGCTCAGCCATGGCGCGCTCTTCAAGGGGCTGGTGGCCACGGCCATCGGCCTGCTTCTGGCGACCATCGGCGACGAGCCGCAGACCGGCGAGCTGCGCTGGACCTTCGGCTCCTTCTACCTCTGGGACGGGCTGAGCCTGGTGCCGGTGGCGCTGGGGCTCTTCGCGGTGCCCGAGATGATCGACCTCGGCGCCTCCAAGCGCACCATCGCGCGCAACGGCGACAAGATGTCGGCCTGGGACCAGCTCGAGGGCGCGCGCGACGCGTTCCGCAACTGGTGGCTGGTGCTGCGCTGCTCGAGCATCGGCACCTTCCTGGGCTCGATCCCGGGGCTCGGCTCCAATGTCATCGACTGGATTTCCTACGGCTATGCCGCGCGCAGCCTGCCGGACGCCCGCGAGACCTTCGGCAAGGGCGACGTGCGCGGGGTGATCGCGGCGGAAAGCGCCAACAACGCCAAGGAGGGCGGCGCGCTGGTGCCGACCCTGGCCTTCGGCGTGCCGGGCTCGGCCTCCATGGCGATCCTGCTCGGCGCCTTCCTGATCCATGGCATCGCGCCGGGGCCGAACATGCTGGGCGCGCAGCTCGACGTGACCTTCACGCTGATCTGGACCGTGGCGCTGGCCAATATCCTGGGCGCGGGCATCTGCTTCGGGCTCGCGGGCCAGTTCGCCAAGGTCGCCATGGTGCGCGCCGGGCTCCTGGTGCCGCTGGTCTTCGGGATCATGGTGATCGGCGCCTACCAGGGCGCCAAGGATTACGCCGACCTGATCGTGCTTCTAAGCTTCGGCCTCCTGGGCTGGGTGATGAAGCGCCTGAGCTGGCCGCGCCCACCGCTGATCCTGGCCTTCGTGCTGGGCGGGCTGGTCGAGAACTACCTCTTCATCTCGCAGCTGCGCTACGGCTTCGGCTGGATGATCCAGCCGCTGCCCGCGGTGGTGCTGCTGATGATCGCCTTCCTGCTGCTGCGGCCGTTGGTGGTGCGCTTCCTGCCCGGCTGGGAGAAGTTCCAGACCCGCAAGGGCGCCCCGCCGCGCACCGCAGCGCGGGACGCCCGCACCGAGGACGGCAAGAGCGCGACCTCGGGCGTCGTCCATGCCCGCGGCGGAGAGCTTTTTGCCGACCTCGCGCTCTGGGCCGTGGTCGTGGGGCTGATGCTCTACGTCTATCTCAGCTCGGCAAGCTGGCCCGCGCCCGCCAAGATGCTGCCCCAGGCGGTGGCCGTCGGCGGCCTGCTCGCGGCGGGGGGCTTCTTCGCCTTCCGGGCGCTCGGGAAGATCCCACCGCTCCGCGCCGAAGGCAGCGAGCCCCTGCCCGCGATCCTGAAACAGGTGGCCTGGCTGCTGGCCCTGATCGTCGGCGTGCGGCTGATCGGCATGGTGCCCGCCATCGCGGTCTTCGCGCTGGCCTACATGATGATCGAGGGCAAGGTCCGGCCGCTGCACGCGCTCCTGCTGGTCGTGCCCTTCATCGGCGGCATCCTCTTTCTCTTCCACGAGATGCTGCACATCCCCTGGCCGCAATCGCTGCTGGGCGACCTCTTCCCCGACATTCGCAAGCTGACGGAACGCCTCATCTGAGGCCCGCCGACCCGCAGAGAAGGAGATCCCCCGTGGACAAGCCGCTTCAGACCCCGCCGCAAGAGACCGAAGGGTCGAACCATGTGCTCTACGGCAGCGACCTGATCGCCGAGGCCCTGCGCGAGCAGAACTTCCCCTATATCGCGCTCAATCCCGGGGCGAGCTACCGCGGGCTGCACGACAGCCTGGTGAACCACCTCGGCAACGAGACGCCCGAGATCGTCACCTGCATGCACGAGGAACACGCCGTGGGCATCGCCCAGGGCTACGCCAAGATCACCGACCGGGCACTGGCGGTGGCGGTGCATTCCAACGTCGGGTTGATGCATGCCTCCATGGGCATCTTCAACGCCTGGTGCGACCGCACGCCGATGCTGGTGATCGGCGCCACCGGCCCCTTCGACGCGGCCAAGCGCCGGCCCTGGATCGAATGGATCCACACCACCGTGGACCAGGCCGACATGGTGCGCGGCTACACCAAGTGGGACGACCAGCCGGCCTCGCCCGAGGCCGCGGTCGAGGCGATCCGGCGCGGGGTGATGCTGGCCAACACCCGGCCCTCGGGCCCGGTCTACGTGAACCTCGACGTCTCGGTGCAGGAGATGGAGATCACCGAGCGCCCCGAACTGGGCGACATCTCGCAATACCCCACGCCCGAGGACGCCGAGCCGCCCAAGGCCGCGCTCGAGGCGGCGCTCGAGATCCTGAAGACCGCCAAGCGGCCCTTCATCTTCTGCGGCCGTTCGAGCCGCAGCCTCGAGGAATGGGACGACCGCATCCGCCTGGCCGAGGCGCTCGGCGCGCGGACCACGACCCACATGAAGCTGCCCGCCGGCTTCCCGACCACCCATCCCGCCTTCATCGGCGAGACCGGCTGGCGGCTGAAGGGCACGCTTCTGGAAGAGATCCAGGCCGCCGATGCGATCATCATGCTCGACTGGCTCGACGCCGGGAACACCATCAAGCTGGCCTTCCCGCCGGGCCAGCCGCGCCCGCCGATCATCCATGTCTCGAACGACTTCCACATCCATCGCGGCTGGAACATGGATTACGGCGGACTGCCGGCGGTGGATGTGACCATCCCCACGGTGACCAGCACCACGGTGCGCGCCCTGCTCGAGGGGCTGGATGCCGGCCCGGCCAAGGCCAGCCACCAGGGCTGGGACGTGCCCGAGGTCTCGGGCCAGGGCGAGATCGGCCTGATGGACCTCGCCCGCGCCTTCCACCACGCCAGCCGCGACCGCGAGATCTGCATCACCGGCCGCCCGCTCGGCTGGCCGCAGAACGCCAACGAGATCACCCATCCGCTGGGCTTTCTCGGCCATACCGGCGGCGGCGGCCTCGGCGCAGGGCCCAGCATCGCGGTCGGCGCGGCGCTTGGCCTGCGCGAGACCGGCGCCTCGCGCCGCGCCGTGGCGATCCTGGGGGACGGCGATTACACCATGGGGCTCACCGCGATCTGGAACGCCGCGACCCTGCGGCTGCCGGTGCTCTTCCTGATCGCCAACAACCATTCCTACTACAACGACGAGGATCACCAGATCAAAGTCGCCCGCCGGCGCGGCCGCCCCGAGGAGAACGCCCCGATCGGCCAGCGCATGCAGGGCCCCGATCCCGACCTCGCCGGGCTGGCGCGGTCGCTCGGGCTCGAGGCGCCGGACCCGGTGACGGATCTCGCCGATCTGCCCGGCGCGCTCACACGGGCGCTCGACCGGGTGGCCGAAGGCGCGGCGGTGGTGCTCGATGTGCGGGTGCGGCAGGAATACATCGGCCAGCCCATGGTGGAGCTGTCGTGAGCGCGCCGGCCAAAACCGAGGCCGTCGCCCGCGCCGCCGACGGCACCAGCCTGCGCTACGTGGTCTGGGGCGCGCCCGGTGCGCACCATCGCGTGGCGCTGGTGCATTCGCTCGCCATGCAGGCCGAGTTCTGGGAGGCCACGGCCCGCGCGCTTGGTGCCGACTGGCAGGTCTTGGCGCTCGATTGCCGGGGCCATGGCGCCTCGGGGAAGCCCGCCGGGCCTTATACGGTCGAGCTTTTCGCCGAGGATCTTGCGGCGGTGCTCGATGACGCCGGCTGGGAGCGCGCGCTCATTGGCGGGGCCTCCATGGGCGGCTGCGTGGCGCTGGCCTTCGCGGCGGCCCATGCGGATCGGACCCAAGGGCTGGCGCTGATCGACACCACCGCCTGGTATGGCGAAACCGCCGCCGAGGACTGGGAAGGCCGGGGCCAGAAGGCCGCCGCCCAGGGCATGGCGGCGCTGACCGATTTCCAGAAGACCCGCTGGTTCTCGGAGCGCTTCCGCGCCGAGGTCCCGCTGGCCGTCGAGGCGGCGGTCTCGGTCTTTCTGGCCAATGACACCGCGGCCTACCTCGAGACCTGCCGGATGCTCGGGCGCTGCGACATGCGCGCGGCGCTGCCTGGCTTCGAATTCCCGGTGCAGATCGTGGTCGGCGAAGAGGATTACGCCACGCCGGTGGCCATGGCCGAGGCCATGCAGGACGCCATCCCCGGCGCCCGGCTCGAGGTGCTGCCCGGGGTGCGCCATTTCACCCCGCTCGAAGTGCCCGAGCGGATCGCGGATTGCCTGCGCGGGGTCACGCGCGGCTGAGGTTCGCCTCGGTCCGCCGCGCGCAGGCAGCGCGGCGCGGGCGCAGCACCCGGCGCCCGCGTCGTTGAGGTTTTGGGGCGGGGGGTGGGTTGGCCGGGATGCGTCTTCTGTGGGCTGGTCGGTGTGGCGGCGGTCGGGGTGGAGCCGGGCGGCGCCTGCGCTGGAAGTTGGGCTCTACGGCAGGGCCGATCCTGCGCCGGAGAGCAGGCCTCGTGGGCGGGTCGCTCATGCGCAGGACAGCGGGCCTATTTGCAGGGCGGCACCTTGGCCTTGGGGCATCGCACCGCCCGCGTCGTCCCTCCGCGCGCCGCATAAACCCCCGGCGCCCCGCGTCATCTCCATGCGCGTCCCGCGCACCTGACATCACCTGAAGGCAGCGGCCCCGCCGCCTGCCCCTGTCCCTGAACCGAGCAAAAGGAGACCGCCCATGGATCTCACCGACGAGATCACCATCGCCGCACCCAAGCCCCGGGTCTACGCCGCGCTCAACGACCCCGAGGTCCTGCAGCGCTGCATCCCCGGCTGCGAGCACCTGGAGAAGCTCTCCGAGACCGAGCTCGAGGCCACGGTGCTTCTGAAGGTCGGCCCGGTGAAGACCCGCTTCAAGGGCCGGGTGACGCTCGACGTGAGCGCCGCGCCCGATGCCTTCACCCTGACCGGCCAGGGCTCCGGCGGCGCCGCGGGCCACGCCAAGGGCGGCGCCGAGGTCGTGCTGACCGAGACCGCCCCGCAGGAGACCCTGTTGCGCTACGAGGCCCGCGCCGAGGTCGGCGGCAAGCTCGCCCAGCTCGGCAACCGGCTGATCCAGGGCACCGCGAAGAAGCTCTCCGCGCGGTTCTTCGAAGAGTTCGCCCGGGTGGTGGTGGAGGACGCGGTGGCGTGAGGGGGCGGAGCACTAAGGGGCTCAGCACGTTGACTCAAGAGTGCGCTCGACTTGGCGTGAGGTTGCCATGGTGCAGCTACGGAACGGTTATCCGGCCAAGAATGCGACGCCTTGGGCTTTTCGCCTCGCCCTTCAAGCAGCGCCCCACTCCGCTCGACACACGCCCCACCAGAGGGCGCGCGCCGGACCGGGGGCCGGCGCTGCTGACCTCTGGGCTACGCGCTTTATCCCGGCAAGGTCAGGGCTAATGAGACGCTAGGCACGCCACCCCAAGGAGCGCCGGCCCAAGGGGCCGGTCCGGCGCGCGCCCGGCATCTTCGATGCTGTTCGGGCGCAAGAAGGGGCGCTGAATGGGTGGTTTGGGGAGATGGCCGCCGGGGCTGTGTGTTGCGGCGCTGGGGGATGTTGCGGTTGGGGGAGCGGGAATGAGCCGCTCTGCATCGGGAAGCTCAGGGAAAGTCCGGCGCAGCACGACGAGTGCAAGCCAAAACAGCCCCCGACCTGCTGGACAACCCCGCCGCGCCCTGTTGTCCTCGCGGCGAGCCGCAACCCACAACCCCACACCCCCACACACCCAAGGGAGCGCCCCCATGCGACTGCGCGATCTCGAGATCCTCACCGTCGCCCCGCCGCCGCCGGGCTGGGGCGGGCGCTACTGGATCCTGGTGAAGCTCACCACCGACGACGGCATCACCGGCTGGGGCGAATGTTACGCCGCCGCCGTCGGGCCCCGCGCCATGGAGGCGGTGATCCGCGACGTCTTCACCCGCCACATGGAGGGCGAGAGCCCCGAGAACGTCGAGATGATGTTCCGCCGCGCCTATTCCTCGGGCTTCACGCAGCGCCCGGACCCGACCGTCATGGGCGCCTTCTCCGGCCTCGAGATCGCCTGCTGGGACATCCTCGGCAAGGCGCGCGACCGGCCGGTCTGGGCGCTCATGGGCGGCATGATGAACCGCCGCATCCGCGCCTATACCTATCTCTACCCGCTCGACGCCCACCCGCTGCCCGACTTCTGGGTCGATGCGGACATGGCCGCGGAAAGCGCCGCCGAGGCGGTCTCGCGCGGCTACACGGCGGTCAAGGTCGACCCCGCGGGGCCCTATACGCTCCGCGGCGGGCACCAGCCGGCGATGTCGGACATCTCGCGCTCGGTCGAGTTCTGCCGCAAGATCCGCGCGGCGGTGGGCGACCGGGCGGACATCCTCTTCGGCACGCATGGGCAGTTCAACACCGCCGGCGCGATCAGGCTCGGGCGCGCCATCGCCGCGTTCGACCCGCTCTGGTACGAGGAGCCCCTGCCCCCGGACAACCCGCTGGAGTTCGCCAAGGTGGCCGAGGCCACGGGCATCCCGGTGGCGACCGGCGAGCGGCTCTCGACCCGGGCGGAGTTTGCGCTGCTCCTGCGGACCGGCGGGGCCGAGATCCTGCAGCCCGCCCTCGGCCGCGCGGGCGGTCTCTGGGAGAGCCGCAAGCTCGCCGCCCTGGCCGAGAGCTTCAACGCCCAGATCGCGCCGCATCTCTACGCCGGGCCGGTGGAATGGGCCGCCAACATCCAGCTCGCCGCGACGATCCCGAACCTCCTGATGGCCGAGACCATCGAGTCGCCCTTCCACGCGCAGCTGATCAAGGGCGGCCCGCAGGTGGAGGAGGGCTTCGTCACCCCGCCCGACGCGCCCGGCCTCGGGATCGAGGTCGACGAGGAGCTGGCCCGCGCCCATCCCTACGAGGGCGACGGGCTGCACCTGGAGATGCGCGAAGCGCCCTGCGACTACCAGAACGGCAATGTCTTCGAGGGCGGCGCGCCGGCGCCCAAGGTCTGAGCGAGGGGCCTGCCCGAGGCGCGGAGGCGCGCCTCGGGTGGTGACGCTGCGGTGTCAGGTGGATGTGGCGCGTGCGGAGGCCCGAGGCCACGGCGCCCAGCTAAAAGGAGCCGGACGCAAAAAGGCCTCGTCACAAAGAGCCGGGCGCGTCAGGACCCAGTGACCTGCTCCCCTGAAAAATCCGCGGTTTGAAGTTAGCCTGTTCTCCAAACGAGGAGACAGACGATGCGGAAAAGCCGTTTCAGCGAAGAGCAGATCATTGGCATCCTGAAGGAGCACCAGGCCGGCATAGGGGCCAAG